>JBFEQR010000428.1:0-2527 GCA_041549425.1 Yoonia sp.
CCAAGAATGGGAAGACGCGGGCAAAGGCACTGACTGGGAACGCTGGTGGCGCACCGACAAGGGCGCGGGTGACGTGACCTATACCCAGTTCATGGGCAAGGATAACGTGCCCTTCCACACCCTGTCCTTCCCCGCCACGATCATGGGCACGCAAGAGCCGTGGAAGCTGGTCGATTACATCAAGTCGTTCAACTACCTCAACTATGATGGCGGCCAGTTCAGCACATCGCGCGGGCGCGGGGTGTTCATGGATCAGGCGCTTGTAATCTTGCCCGCGGACTATTGGCGTTGGTGGCTCTTGTCCCATGCGCCGGAATCGTCAGACGCTGAATTCACATGGGAAAATTTCCAGACCGACGTGAACAAGGACCTTGCCGATGTTCTTGGTAACTTCGTGAGCCGCATTACCAAGTTCTGCCGCTCCAAGTTTTCCGAAGCGGTGCCAGAGGGTGGCAGCTTTGGCCCTGCCGAGGAACAACTGGTCGCCGATCTGACCACCCGCATCCGCGCCTATGAGGCCCATATGGACGCGATGGAAGTGCGCAAATCCGCCGCCGAATTGCGTGCGATCTGGGTGCTGGGCAATGAATACCTGCAAGCCAACGCGCCCTGGACCACTTTCAAGACCGACCCCGAGACTGCGGCAATGCAGGTGCGTCTGGCCTTGAACCTGATCCGCATCTACGCGGTCCTGTCAGCGCCGTTCATCCCCGATGCCGCCAAGACGATGATCGACGCCATGCAAACCGGTGACGACAGCTGGCCCACGGATGTGGCCGCAGCCTTGCAGAGCCTGCCCGCCGGTCATGCGTTCACGGTACCTGAAAACCTGTTCCGCAAGATCACCGATGACGAGCGCGAAGAATGGGCTGCGCGTTTCGCGGGGACCCGCGACTAGCGCCAGCCTTGCCAGAACCGTAAACCGGCCTGTTTGGCGGCGAACGATGCTGTCAACGCCTCGGGATGATACTCTGTCGCGATCCAGTCCTTGATGGCAATCGGGTCTTTTTCGTTGCGCGCGCCATAGACGTCAAAGAAGTGATCCAGAATGCCCGTGTCCGTGCGCCGGATATGCAAATAGCGAAAACTGAGGTGTTGGCGCGCCTGTTCAAAGGGCTCGCCATTCTGGGTCATCAGATAAAGCACGGCCGCCAGCCCTGTGCGGTCGGCCCCTGATTTGCAATGCATCAAAAGCGGTTTTTCCGCGGTCTCGAACGCATCAAAGAGCCTCATCAGGGATTTGACAGGCGGGGCCTTGCGGGCGGACATGGGGATGTCGATCAAGGTCAAACCCAGTCGCGCGCAGCTTTCTGCCTCGAACAGGTAGTGGGCCTGACGGGCGGCGCCGCGCAGATTGATGATCGTCCTGACCCCCTGCGCGGCATAGGCGGTGAACCGTTTGTCATCGGGATGGTTGGCGCGAAACACGCCGGGGGCGACTTGGGCGTAGTTGTGCCAGTGTTTGTGCAGGATGCCGTGGTCCAGCCAGTTGAAATGCCATTGCGATTTGCGCCGCTCTTTGGGGTCGGTGATGTCGCGACCAAAGGACGTGCGGAATTCACGCTCCTTTTCCTTGAATGATTTGCGCAATCTGCTGAACATCAGCGCTACTTGGCCCAAGAGCAGGCGCAATGCAAGCGCGCCTAGTCCTTCATCCGCAGCACAGCACCGGGGTTCATGATCCCCAAGGGATCAAGCGCGTCCTTGATGGCGCGCAGCATCGCAAGCTTTGCCGGATCGCCGTATTTTTCCAGATCGGCCACTTTCAGACGCCCGATGCCGTGTTCGGCACTGACCGACCCCTCCATGCTGTGCACCAGATCATGGACCACGCGTTTCACCTCTGGTCGGGCATCCTCGTAGTCAGCGCGGGTTCTGCCTTTGGCGGGGAACACGTTGTAGTGCAGGTTGCCGTCGCCCAGATGCCCGAAGCAGTTGATGCGAAAGTCGCCGACCGCAGCCAGGGCCGGCCCGCCCTGTGCGATGAAATCGGGAACCGCGCCGAGCGGCAGGGAAATATCGTGCGAACTGACCGAACCGATGCGCCGGTTCGCCTCGGGGATGGTTTCGCGGATTTGCCAGAAGGCCTGACGTTGCGCGTGGCTTTGCGCGATGGCCCCGTCAGTGACCAGTCCTGCCTCAAAGCCTGCTTCGAACAACCCTTCCAGCGCCTCTTCGGGGCTTAGACCGGCGGGCAGGCCGACGTCGACCAGCACGGTCCATTCCGGCGGTGCGTCAAAGGGCGATTGCACGTCGGGTCCCACCTCTGCCAGAAAATCAAAGCCCTGCCGGTGCATGATTTCAAAGGCAGAGACACCTTCGCCGATCCGTTCACCAGCCAAAGCCAGCAGGTCCAGCGCAGCAGCAGGCGAGGTCACCGCCATCATCGCCGCGCCGATGCCCACAGGACGCGGGGCCAGCTTCAGCGCAGCCCCCGTGATGATGCCCAGAGTGCCCTCTGCGCCGATCATCAGGTTGCGCAGGTCATAGCCGGTGTTGTCTTTGCGCAGCCGTGTCAGCCCGTGCC
>JBFEQR010000429.1:0-2511 GCA_041549425.1 Yoonia sp.
CGCAAGCGCACAACCACTTGCGGAGCAGCCAAACCCCGGCCAGGGGCGGCATACATGGTTTCGAACATGTCGCGCACCAGATCGCCCAGCGCGTCGTCAAATTCGGTGACCACCTGCGCCGTTTGCAGCAAGACAGGCGCACCTTCCAGACAGATATCGCGCAAAGCCAAGCTCTAGCCCCGCGCCATTTCGCGTTTCAGCTTTTGCATCTTGCGGGTGATCATCTGCCGCTTGAGCGGTTTGAGGTAGTCGATGAAAAGCTTGCCATCAAGGTGGTCGATTTCATGCTGCACGCATGTCGCCCACAACCCGTCAAAGCGTTCGCGCTGCGTCTTTCCGTCCAGACCCAGCCACGCGACTTCCACCTCTGCCGGACGCTCGACCTCGGCGTAGTGTTCGGGAATCGACAGGCAGCCTTCGTCATAGACCGACTTTTCGTCAGAGGTCCAAACGACTTCGGGGTTGATCAGCACCATCGGTTCGGGCGTCGCGTCATCGTCTTTTGCGCAGTCCATGACGATCATGCGGTCCATGACGGCGACCTGCGGCGCGGCAAGCCCGATGCCGGGGGCGTCATACATGGTTTCCAGCATATCATCGGCCAAACGGCGCAATTCGTCCGAAACCGAAGCCACGGGCGTCGCCGCTTTCTTCAGTCGCGGGTCGGGGTGAAGGAGTATCTTTCGCAGTGCCATGTGCGTGATCTAAGGCGTCAAGGCGCGTACCGCAAGAAGGCGGTGAAAATCGGCTTGCACAGCGCGCCTCGACGCCCCAACGTGCGGCAAAATTCGCAGGAGAACCACATGTCATTCAACACGCCTATCGACCGTCGCGGGACCAACAGCACGAAATGGGACCTGATGGAAAAGCTTTTTGGCGTGTCGCCAAACGATGGTCTGGCCATGTGGACGGCGGACAGTGACTATGCCACGGCCCCTTGCGTGATCGCAGCCGTGCAAAAGGCCGCGGAACACGGGGTTTTCGGCTATAGTTACGCGCATGACGATTACCTGAGTGCGGTGCAGTGGTGGATGCAGACACGGCACAACTGGACGATCGAGAAAGACTGGGTGCTGACCACGCAAGGTCTGGGAAACGGGATCGCGCTCTGCCTTGACGTGTGGTCTGATCCGGGTGATGCGGCGGCGATCTTTACACCTGTTTATCATGAATTCGCGATCAAGATCGAAAAGGCAGGACGGGTGGTGACCGAATGCCCGCTGGCGCGGTCGGGCGATACCTACGTTCTTGATCTGGACGATGCGCAACAGCGTTTGACGGGCAAGGAAAAGCTGTTGATCTGGTGTTCTCCGCAGAACCCGTCGGGCCGGGTCTGGACAGCCGAGGAATTGCGCGCCGTTTCCGCGTTCGCGCGGCGCAACGGCATGCTTCTGGTCAGCGATGAAATCCATCACGATCTGGTTTATTCCGGCAACGTGTTTGTCCCTATGGCCGTCGCGGCCCCCGAGGATGTTGATAACACGGTGTATCTGACCGCCGCCTCCAAGACGTTCAACATCGCAGGGCAACGCACCGGCAATATGATCATCCCCGATGAAGCGCTGCGGACTGCCATGCGCAAACGCCTTGGCACGCTGGACTATGGCCCGTCTTCTTTGGGGGTCGATATGATTACGGCCGCCTACACCCCCGAAGGTGCCGCTTGGGTTGACGCACAGATGGCGCATCTGGACCACAACCGCCGTATCTTCGACGCAGGGATCAATGCCATCCCCGGTGTGCGTTCGATGCCGTTGCAGGCCACCTATCTGGCGTGGGTCGATTTTGCGAATACCGGCATGTCACACGAAGAAGTGTCGGCACGCATCCGCGACACGGCCCGCATTGCCGTTTCCCAAGGGCCGACCTTTGGCACGGGCGGGGAAACCTTCATGCGCTTCAACCTTGCCACCCAAACCACAAATGTCGAAGAGGCAGTGCGCCGCATGCAAGCCGCATTCGCAGATTTGCAGTAAGAAAAGGCTAGTTACCAAGCAATCCGGCAGGCACGAATTCAGGCCGTTCGAAATCAGGTGCCGGTCCGTTGGCCACCGGCGTCAGCCATTTGAATTCGAAAACCCGTTCGTCGTCTTCGGCGATCGAGGACACGACAAGGCATTGATAAAGGTGCTTGGGGCCATCGTATATATCGACATGGCCGCGCAACCGGTCCGACCCCTCCAGATCAAGGGCAAAGCCCCCGTCCCACAGCCGCCTGATTCGGTACGTGTCATCGCCGTCGTGAACCGACAAACGATCCTTGCGCCTCAGCGCGGCTTTGCGGGCCTCGTCCAATCCTTGCTGAACGGCATCTGGTAAAAACGCATACATTTTAACACCCTTTTCGTTGCATTCAGGATGCATCGGAAAAGGTAAATATCAAATGACAAACTCCGCCGCAGCGCGGCAATGCCTTGTTTTAAGCCTTCACACGGGGGCGCAACACATGCGGTTTGGCCGCATCATAAAGGGCCGAGTCGGGAAAGCCGTGCGAATCGGACAGGGCAGGCC
>JBFEQR010000430.1:0-2499 GCA_041549425.1 Yoonia sp.
GCCCTGTCCAACCCCTTCTGGCGACCGGTCGTCCTGTCCTTGTGACTGTGCGCGGGGCCTTGCGACTGTCGGAGCCTCCGGCGGGAGTTTGGATTGGCAAGATGATAAGGGCTATGTCGCCGATGGTCGGGCGCTGACCATTGTCAGCCGACGTCGGTTTTGCCGCGTCTGTCGTGGCGCAGGTTGGCATAGAGCACATGGTTGCGCCATCGCCCGTTGATTTGCAGATAGCTTTGCGCCACGCCTTCGTATTTGTAACCGCAATGTTCAAGCAGGCGCCGCGACGGGGTGTTTTCGGGCAGGCATCCCGCCTCGATCCGGCTAAGGTCCAGCACCGTGAAGGCGTGATGCACCACGGCTTCGATCGCTTCGCGCATGTAGCCCTGACGGGCGAAGGGCGCGCCCATCCAGTAACCGGTGATCCCCGATTGCGCTGGCCCCCGTTTGATATGATCCAGCGTGATCGCCCCGACCAATACTTCATCCGCGCGCCGGAAGATAAAGAGCGGCAGAGCCGTGCCGTTCGACACCGACCGCTGCGCCCAATAGACCCTGTTCGTAAACGCCTTGCGGGACAGGTGATCGGGGGCCCATGTGGGCTCCCATGGTTTGAGAAAGCTTTCGCTGTCGCGCCGCAGGGTTGACCATGCGCGGAAATCACTGTGCGCGGGCAGGCGCAATGTCAGCCGTTCTGTTTCCAGCCGGACCTTGCGTTTGGCGCCCAGCATTAGGCGACCAGCCGTTCTTTCAGCGCATCCAGTGTCGGGGACGCCTGCACCGGACCATAAAGCGCCATCGCCATGCCCGCCTGCCCTGCCATCTGCCCTGCGAAATCCTTGACGTCGCCGGTGGTTACATCATCGATATGCGCGATTGTTTCTTCGAGGCTGGGGATGCGGCCCCAGATCGACAACAGCCGCGCAAGCCGTTCGGCACGGTTCGAGGGGCTTTCAAGCCCCATCAAAAGCCCTGCCTTCATCTGGGCGCGTGCCCGTGCCACTTCGACCGCCGACATGTCATCGGCTGCGCGCTTCATTTCGTCGATCGTGATGTTGGTCAGTTCCGCAATCTGCTCGGCGCTGGTGCCGGCATAGATTGTGGTCATACCGGTGTCTTCATAGGCGCCGGTTTGCGCAAAGATCGTGTAGCAAAGCCCACTGTTTTCGCGCACCTCCTGAAACAGCCGTGACGACATGCCGCCGCCCATCACGCTGGAATAGACCTGTGCTGTGTAAATCGCGGGATCACGATAGGTCGGCCCTTCAAGCGCCAGCGCAAAATGCACCTGTTCCAGCGTTTTGGTCTCGCGGCGTTCGCCGCCGCCGAAACGCGCGGCCTGCAGAAGTTCCGGCGCGCGTGCGATTGCGGGCAGGTGACCAAAGAGGGCCTCGGCCTGTCTGACGATCGCGCCATGATCGACAGCCCCTGCGGCAGACAGGATCATCTGGTTGGGGCCATAGTGTTCGCCGACAAAGCCGTGCAGGTCGCTGCGGTTAAAGCTGCTGACCCGTTCTGACGGGCCAAGGATCGTGCGGCCAAGCGCCTGATCGGGATAAGCCACCTCTTGCAGCCAGTCGAAGATGATGTCGTCCGGCGTATCGAGCGTCTGGCCGATCTCTTGCAGGATCACGCCACGCTCGACCTCGATTTCTGCGGGGTCAAAGACGGGGTTCAGCAGGATATCGGCGATCACATCAAGGCCAAGGGCCACGTCGTCCTGAAGTACGCGCGCGTAATAGGCTGTCATTTCGCGGCTGGTATAGGCGTTGATATAGCCGCCCACATCCTCGATGGTTTCGGCAATTTGCAGGGCGCTGCGGGTCTTGGTGCCTTTGAACGCCATATGTTCCAGAAAATGCGCGATGCCGTTCTGTTCAAGCCGTTCGTGGCGTCCGCCAGCCTCCACCCAGATCCCGATGCTGGTCGATTTCAGGCCGGGCATATCCTCGGTGACGATGCGAAAGCCGTTGGACAGCGTGTGCAGTTGGATGGTCAATGGGCAATCCGTTCCTTGATGACTGCTTGGATCGCAGACAGGTCATTGGCGACGCGGGTCAACCGCTCTGGCCTGTCATACAGGTCGGCCATGCGCGGTGGAAGGGGCGCTGCGATACCGGAGGCCGCTTTGACCGCGTCGGGGAATTTCGCAGGATGCGCTGTGGCCAGCGTGACCATGGGCGTGGTGCCAAGATGCGCCTCTGCCACGTGCACGCCGACGGCTGTGTGTGGACACAGCAGTTCACCATGGTTGGTCAGGTAGGTCTTGATCGCAGCACTTGTTTCTTCTTCGGAGGCACGGCCCGACTTGAACGTCTCTTTCAGCATCTGATAGGCGCCCTGACTGATCTGGAAACCGCCTGACTTGAGGTCTTCCATCTGGGCCGCCACCGCTGCACCGTCGCGGCCGTAGGCATCGAAAAGCGCGCGTTCAAAATTGGAGCTGACCTGAATATCCATTGACGGGCTGATCGTGGGTTCGACCCCTTCTTTGGTGTAGGC
>JBFEQR010000431.1:0-2492 GCA_041549425.1 Yoonia sp.
GGTAAGCAAGCGATTCAACGCTGCGTGTGACATTATTAGAAATACGATCGGGCCCGTCACCAAAGCGTCCCCTGACATGACCGGCGGCGTCGAGGCGTTCCGTACTTTGCGCGCGGCAGAATCGTGGTTCAAATTTGGCGAGATGGTTGAAAAGCACGAGGACTCTCTGACGCCCTCTTATGTCTGGAACGTGCGCCAGGGCCGTAATCTTGGCGCCCAAGACCTCCTTGCCGCTGAAGCCGCCCGCACGCGCGTCCTGCGCAATGCAATCCAGTTCTTTGACAAATATGACGTGCTTTTGCTGCCCGCAGCCTCGGTCCCACCTTTCCGTAATGACGGTGGTGAGATACAGCAAGTTGGTGGTGTAAAATGCGACACGATCATCGACTATCTCGCCTGCACTTTCCTGATTTCCCTGATCGGCTTCCCCTGTCTGTCACTGCCAACGCCTTTCGCGCAACATTCCCTGCCTTTCGGGCTACAACTTGTGGCTCCTCCGGGGCGCGAAGCCATGCTCTGGGGGCTGGCGCAGAAACTTGAAGCGGCAGGATTTGCGCATCGTCCAGCCCCAATCGTTGAAGCGGCATGACCCGCCCGATGATCTTGCTGGTCAACGGCAACAGCCGGGAAGACCTGACCACCCGAATGGCTGCTTTGGCGCGTGAAAAGCTGGGCGATATGGCCGAGATTGAGCCAATGACCATCGCTGCAGCGCCGCGCTTTGTCTCCAACCGATTAGAGGCAGCCAGGGCCGCAAGCGCGATCCTGGATGCGGTACAGGATCGCTTGAAAAGGCGTGATGCGCCGCGCCCTGACGCTGTTATGCTAGCGTGTTTTGGTGAACCCGGGCTCTGGGCGTTGCGAAACAGTATCCCGATGCCCGTCACCGGAATGGTGGAGGCCTCTGTTGCTGCCGCCATGCAATTGGGCAGACGCATCGCGATCTTGACCTCCGGGCGCGACTGGCCCCCTCAGATCGAAGATTTGCTATGCCTGTACGGCCACTCCGCGCGCGTTGTGCGCATCACCGCCCTGCCTGACGAAGCTCTTTCTGAAGATCACGCGATCTGGCATTCGGCACTGAGCGACGCCGTGGCTCAAGATGTGGCACTGGGCGGCGCAGAGGTTTTGATCCTTGGCGGTGGCCCACTGACGGGACGCGCCGAGACACTCACGCCTTCCCCCGGCATCACTCTGATTGACGCCTTTGACGCCACACTTTGGCAAAGCCTCGCACTCGCCCAACTGACCAAATCAACCGGAACCCCCCAGCCATGACCGCCCATGTCATCGCCGTCGCTCAGGATGGCAGCCACCGCTTCTCAAAAACCATTGTTCCCGAAATTCGCCTCCTCGATGGCTTGGGTGTCGAGGGCGACGCACATTGTGGCGCGCTGGTCAAACACCGGTCCCGTGTGCGGATGGACCCAACACAGCCGAACCTGCGACAAGTACATCTTTTCCAATCCGAATTGTTCGAGGAATTCGCCGAAAAAGGGTTT
This sequence comes from Yoonia sp., assembly GCA_041549425.1. Taxonomy (GTDB): domain Bacteria; phylum Pseudomonadota; class Alphaproteobacteria; order Rhodobacterales; family Rhodobacteraceae; genus Yoonia. Next base: position 1,503 of record JBFEQR010000431.1, read on the forward strand.
CCCGTGGGACCTGCTGATCTCGGCGAAAACATCACCACACGCGGTATCGACCTGCTCAGTCTGCCGTGCAACACGGTGCTGCACATTGGCGAGACAGCCAAGGTCAAGATCACAGGCCTACGCAATCCTTGTGCACAGATCGACACCTTTTTACCTGGTTTGTTGTCGGCAGTTTTGGTCCGTAAACCCAAAGAACTGATACGGCGCACCGGGATTATGGGTATCGTTGCCGAAGGCGGGATAGTGCGCGCCAAAGATGCAATTATGGTTCATTTACCGACTGAACCGCATGAGGCACTTGCACGAGTGTGACGCGCCGCTTCGACCAGGCAGGGCTCTCGTTCGCTGCAGAAACAGGTCTGCATACTCTGGAACGAATTTGAATTGAAATTGCAGAATAAGCCCATCCAATCCATCAGGGGCAAGGCACAACAGGCTACCTTTGAGTGACCATTTCGATTAGTCTTCGACCCTTTTGCGCGTGTTGCAGAACGAGGTCGTTCGGGATTATTTTGTTGAGAACTCTTATTGATCTGAGGCCCTTGGGCTGAGTGAAATCCCATATTGGTTGTGGCAATTTCGCGACGATGGGACCAATACATCTGCCCCGAGGGCGAGGCGCTCAGGCAGTTCCGACGCAACTATTCTGATCCCAATCGAGGGCCGACTGGCAAGGGCGTCTTCGATTACGTCGACCATGCGGCGCAAATGCCGAATCTCTACTCCCCGCAACCGCCCAAAACCTCCGCAAACTGGCCAAGATATTTCCTGCACCGCAGCAAACGCAGAAGGCCTGATAAGAAAGGCATTCACGCGGCGTTCAAGGCGCACTTTCTGCGCAAGCAACAGGGTGTTCTTCCTTAGAATAGGCTCTGATCTGCCGTTCGTTGCGGTCATTATCAATGACTGCTTTGCGGGTGCGGTTTCAATGGGTCGTCGCAACACCTTAATCTTTTGAGAACGATCGAGTGTTTATGATGAAGTACCGTA
>JBFEQR010000432.1:0-2485 GCA_041549425.1 Yoonia sp.
ACGGACGAGCGCGCGCGCGCAGAGGCCTTGATCCAGCGGATCACAGATGCCGGACTGTCCAAGTACAACCTGCAAGCCACGCCCTTGCCCGCACTTCCCGAAGGGCGGCGCATTCTGGTGCCCGGACAGGTAGCCGATGATGCCTCTTTACGGTTTGGCGGGGGCGAGATTACGGACAACACAGCCTTGCTGCACGCGGTGCGCGCGGCCAATCCGGCCGCTGTCATCGTCTACAAACCCCACCCCGATGTCGAAGCAGGCCTGCGCGAAGGTGCCGTGGCAGAGGCCCATCAGATTGCCGATGTCGTCTTGTCCAACGCTGATCCGATTGCCGCGATCAATGCCGTCGATGCGGTCTGGACCATGACGTCGCTCTTGGGGTTCGAGGCCCTCTTGCGCGGCAAGGATGTCACCTGTCTGGGCATGCCATTTTATGCCGGCTGGGGGCTGACCGATGATCGCGCGATGCCAAATGCACGGCGCAGTGCACGTGTTGATCTGCCCGCGCTGGTTCATGCGGCGCTGATCACATATCCGCGCTATTTCGATCCTGTGACAGGCCTGCCCTGCCCACCCGAAGTTATCGTGGACCGTATCGAAAACAATGACCTACCCAAAGCGCGGCCATTGAACCGGCTGTTGGCCAAGCTGCAAGGACTAATGGCCGGACATGCCTATCTCTGGCGTCGGTAGTCGGTGCCAGATGTGGCAGATATCTGCCCCGACCTGCTGCACATCGCGCAAGGCAAAGCGCGGGGCATCAGCAAGAACCGAGACGCCCATCGCAGCAAGCATCGGCGTGCCTTCGGCCCCGATGGCGCGCCCTGCCGTAAAGACCACAAGCTGATCCACCAGCCCCGCATTCAAAAGCGACGCCGCCAACATACCGCCACCTTCACAAAAAACGCGCGTAATCCCGCGTCCGGCCAGCCCGCGCAGGGCATCGGCCACGTCCACCGCGCCGGACGCCGTAGCACAAGGCAGACTTTCCGCCCCCTGCGCGGTCCATGCGTCCACGTCGGCCTCTGCCCCGTGGCACAGCCAGACGGGTGTATCGCGCGCGGTGCGGGCCAGTTGCAATTCGGGATCAAGCCGCATCATGCGCGACACCACAACGCGCACAGGCTGCCTCGCGACACCGACCCCGCGCACCGTCAGTGACGGATCATCGGCGCGCACCGTGCCTGCACCCACCATGACCGCATCATGGCGGGCACGCATCATGTGGACTGCACGGCGCGCCTCTGGTCCGGTGATCCATTGGCTTTCACCCGTCGCCGTCGCGATGCGGCCGTCAAGGGTGCCCGCCAGCTTGAGTGTGACAAAGGGACGGTTTTCCCGAATGCGCAGGAAAAAACCCGCATGATCGGCATCCGCCTGCGCCTTCAGAACGCCGGTATGGACAACAAGCCCCGCCGCCCGCAGCATCGCGATGCCCTGCCCCGCGACACGCGGATCAGGGTCGCCGGTGGCGATGACAACGCGGGCAACACCTGCGTCGATCAGGGCTTGGGCACAGGGGGGCGTCTGGCCGTGATGGGCGCACGGTTCCAGCGTGACATAGGCGGTCGCCCCGCGCGCGGCTGCGCCAGCTTGGCCAAGGGCCTGCGGTTCCGCATGTGGGCGCCCGCCATCGGCAGTCCAGCCACGCCCCGTGATAACGCCATCTTTGACGATGACACAGCCCACAGCCGGATTGGGCCAGACACGGCCCATCCCGCGCCGCCCCAATGACAGGGCAAGCGCCATGAAACGTGCATCAGCGGCTGGGGTCACTCCGGATCTTCGCCAGCGGGATTTGGGCGCAACTCACTGACAAATTTGTCAAAATCATCCGCCGCCTGAAAGTTCTTATAGACACTGGCAAAGCGCACATAGGCCACCGTATCAATCCGCGCGAGGCTTTCCATCACGATCTCGCCGATGGTGCCGGACGGGATATCCGTTTCGCCCATGCTTTCCAGACGGCGCACGATGCCACTGATCATCTGGTCGATCCGTTCAGGCTCGACAGGACGTTTCTGCAAGGCGATCCGGATCGAGCGTTCCAGCTTGGGCCGGTCGAAATCTTCACGGCGGCCATTGGTTTTGATCACGACCAAATCACGCAGTTGCACACGTTCATAGGTGGTAAAACGGCCCCCGCATGCAGGGCAGAAACGGCGGCGGCGGATTGCCACGTGATCTTCGGCGGGACGGCTGTCCTTGACCTGAGTGTCGACATTTCCGCAAAATGGGCAACGCATGATGATCCCTCGTATCTCGTTATGGGGACTAGTGCTGGTAGCACCGCCCCATTTATCCACAGGTACTATATGAAGGCGGACAGGGTTTGGGTAGTGGGCAAATGATGCCGCTAGATGCGGGGCCCAAACCGTTGCGCGAAGGACTCAGATTTCAGGCGGACAGATGCGCTACCACATGGCGGGTGTGCGGGCGGTCACGATGCTCGAATAGGTAGATGCCCTGCCATGTCCCAAGGGCC
>JBFEQR010000433.1:0-2451 GCA_041549425.1 Yoonia sp.
CAACCAGATATCCTTGCTTGAGCGCGAAAACTCCTTTGGGGAGCGTGGTCTGATCAGGGACGGTATCGCCGTCACCACGGCCCGCGCGCAAAGCGATTGCCGGCTCATTTGTATTCCCAAAGACCTGTTCCACAAGCTGCGTGCGGATCACGCGCCCTATCGCCGCTTTTTTGACCGTACCCGTGCAGCGGCGGGCGGCGATGCGCTTGGCGCTTTTGATCTGACGCGCGTTCGGGTCGAAACGTTGATGGTGCCAAATCCGGTGACTTGCCCCCCAACGATGACAGTTCAGGCCGCAGCGCAGACGATGCGTGAGAAGCAGATTTCCTGCCTCTGCGTGGTCGAAAAGAAAGCGTTGATTGGCATTGTGACGGTCCGCGATCTTGCGGGCAAAGCGCTGGGCTGCGGGCTGGCCCATGACACGCCTGTCAGCGCGATCATGACGCCCGATCCACGGTTTCTTGCGCCCTCTGCCATCGGATCTGATGTGCTGCACATGATGATGGAACACCGGCTGGGTCACCTGCCGATTGTTGATGCGGGCAAACTGGTCGGCATTGTCACTCAAACCGACCTGACGCGCCTTCAGGCGTCGCACACCGCAGGCTTTGTCGCCGACGCCGCGCGCGCCGATAGCATCGAAGATCTTGCCGCTGTCACCAGACGCATTCCCAACCTGCTGGTGCAGCTGGTTGCCGCCGGCAATCGGCATGATGTGGTCACGCGTATGATCACCGATATTGCTGATGTGGTCACACGGCGTTTGCTGGCACAGGCCGAGGTAAAATACGGCCCGCCCCCTGCGCGCTATGTGTGGCTGGCCTGCGGGTCACAGGGACGGCAAGAGCAGACGGGTGTCTCCGATCAGGACAATTGCCTGATCCTTGACGAAGACTTGAGCGAAAAGGAGCTCGCGTATTTTGAACCCTTCGCGCAATATGTGACCGACGGGCTGAATGCCTGCGGCTACGTCTATTGTCCGGGCGATATGATGGCCACAAACCCGCGCTGGCGGCAGCCGCTTTCTGTCTGGCGCGCGTATTTCCAGCACTGGATCAAGAGCCCCAGCAAAGAGGCGCAGATGCTGGCTTCGGTCATGTTTGACCTGCGGCCCATCGGCGGGGATTTCAGCCTGTTTGACGGGCTTCAGGCCGAAACACTCAAAGCGGCCAGCGAAAATTCGATCTTTACTGCGCATATGGCCACCAATGCGCTGGCCCACGCCACGCCGCTAGGCCTGCTGAAGGGGTTGGCGACGATCCGCTCTGGCGAGCACAAGAACACAGTCGACATGAAGCTGAGCGGCGTGGTCCCTGTGGTCGATCTGGGCCGTATGTACGCGCTGCAAGGCAATTTGGCGGCGGTCAACACACGCGCGCGTCTGCAATCGGCCATCACTGCAGGGGTCATCAGTCCGGGCGGAGGTCGCGACCTGCTTGACGCCTATGATCTGGTCGCGCAAACGCGGCTGGACCATCAGGCCCGCCAGATCAAGGCGGGCAAAGCGCCGGATAATTTTCTGTCACCATCCGCGCTTTCGGCGTTTGAACGCAGCCATCTGCGTGACGCTTTCGTGGTGATCAAAACAATGCAATCAGCCTTGATGCAGGGACGGAGCGTTTTGGGCTAGGCTGGACTTCTGGGAGGAGCGATCATGATTTTCGAACTCATTGGCACCGTCATGGCAGGTGTCGCTGCCGCATTGTTGATGTGGGCGATCAACCGCACCTTCAAGGGGCGGCTGCCAAAATGGCTGATCCCGGCCTGTGCCGGACTGGCGATGCTGGCGGCGACGATTTCCAGCGAATACAGTTGGTATACGCGCACCGCGGCCACAATGCCCGAAGGTATGGTCGTGGCCCAAACCGTTGAAGAAACCGCGTTCTACCGCCCGTGGACCTATGCCGCACCGTTCGTTTCGCGTTATGTCGCCGTGGACCGGATCAGCATGCGCACGCATCCCGCCCATCCTGATCAGCGCATTGTCGATCTGGTATTCTACGGGCGCTGGACGCGCACTGCGAAGGTGCCGATGCTGTTTGACTGCGCACAGAACAGGCGCGCCGATGTGGTTGACGGCATCACCTTCGGTGCGGGCGGCGAGGTGGTCGATGCAACATGGTTCGCTCTGGACGCGAATGACCCACTGCTGCGGACCGCCTGCGCGGAGGCATGACATGACCCGCCTTAGCCTGCGACTGCGCGTTTTTCTGTTTTTCGGCCTTATCGGTCTGGGGGGCGTGGCGGTGGTGCTGGGGGCGGTCATGCTTGGGTACCGCCAGCTTGGACTGTCTCAGGCGCTGTCGGCGTTTGTGACGGCAGGCAGTGTTGCCAGTTTCGGCATTCTGGCGCTGGCCATCTTCGTTTGGCGGCTCTTTGACGAAAATATCAGCAAACCGATCGAAGCGGTGGCGGCCCAGTTCCGCCTGCGGGCAAATGGCGGGATTGACG
>JBFEQR010000434.1:0-2414 GCA_041549425.1 Yoonia sp.
CGCTTCCCGATGACAGCCCGACGCTGCCGCGGCCCTGGTCGCTTATGGCCAGCATTGCACTTGTGCCGCCGCTGTGGCGCAAGATCATGGACCCGCGCGTGGACAGGTGGCGCAATGCGTAGTTTCTTGATCTGTCTTTTGTTGGCAGCCCCCGCCCATGCCCAAGATCCCATGACAGCGGCGGAATTCGACGCCTATGTGACCGGCAGAACGATCACGTTCCGCACGCCGACAAACCCGCTATTCGGGGTGGAACGCTATCTGCCGAACCGGCGGGTGATGTGGTCAACCTTTGACGGAACCTGCCAATATGGGGTCTGGTTCGAAAGCAAGGGGGATATCTGCTTTCGCTACAATCATGACCCCGAACACAAATGCTGGACGATCTACGCCGAACCAGAGGGCTTGCGCGGGGTCTTTACCACCCGCCCCGGCACCACCGTCATCTACGAAGTGCCCGAGCGCGACGAGCCATTGATCTGCAATGATCTATCGTCCTGACGCAATGGTCCCTAGGTCTTCTTGCTGACGGCCAGCCGCCCATCCGCAAACTCGATTTCCAGTGAAGACGCCTGCGCTGCGGCGGCCTGACGTGTCACAACTGCCCCGTCACCCCGCACCACGGCATAGCCACGCCTGAGCGTCTCGACATAGCCCAGCGTTTCACGCAAACGATCCAGCGCGGCCAGCCGCGCGGCCCGCTCTGCCTGCTGACGCGACGCGCGATCGGACAAACCACGCAACAGACCGTCCAACCGCTCGCGCTGGCGGGTGACGCGCGCTTCCAGCAGCTCGGCCCGCAAGCCTTGGGTGGCTCTGGCCAGATCACGCCTGCTGTCGCCTGCACGCCGCTGCAAAGCAGGCATCAGACGCGCTGCCAGCGCATCCAGACGCCGCTGATCCTCGGCCAACCTGCGCGACAGGATACCGGGGCGTAATGCCGCCTCTGACATCTGCAACCGCTTTTTCGCCGCTGCCCCGCGCAGGGCGGTTGGCAAACGTTCACCCAGATAATCAAGCCGCTGGCGCGGCCCTTCGACCAAGGCCTCGACCTGCGGCAGGGCACGCCCCAAATCACGCACGCGCTGCTGGCGCTGGCTCAGGCCCGTGGATAACGCACGGCTTAGGCGCGCACCCTGCTGATCCGCCCAAGCCAGCAGTTCCATGCGCACCGGAACAGCCAGTTCCGCAGCAGCAGTGGGTGTGGGCGCGCGCATATCGGCGACAAAATCAATCAGTGTCGTATCCGTTTCATGCCCCACAGCGGAAATCAGCGGAATCTCCGACGCCGCCGCCGCACGCGCCACAATTTCTTCGTTAAAGCCCCAGAGATCCTCAAGCGATCCGCCGCCGCGAGCGACGATCAACAGATCAGGCCGCGGCAAAGCACCACCCGGCGTCAGCGCGTTAAAGCCCGCGATGGCTGCGGCCACTTCGGGGGCACATTTCTGGCCCTGCACGGCGACGGGCCACACCAAGACCTTGCGCGGGAAACGGTCCCGCAGGCGGTGCAGGATATCACGGATCACAGCCCCTGACGGCGAGGTTACAACGCCAATAATCTCGGGCAGGTAAGGCAAGGGTTTCTTGCGTTCCGGCGCAAAAAGCCCCTCTGCCGCCAGCGCCGCCTTGCGCTTTTCCAGCATCGCCATCAGGGCACCGGCACCGGCGGGGGCGATATCCTCGATCACCATCTGATATTTGGACTGGCCGGGAAACGTGGTCAGCTTGCCGGTGGCCACGACCTCCATCCCCTCTTCGGGACGATGGGCCAGACCTTGGGCGCGCCCTTTCCAAATGACACCCGCCAGCACAGCGCGATCATCCTTGAGGTCCAGATAGATATGCCCCGAACCCGGACGTGACACGCGCCCGACCTCTCCGCGCACGCGCACGTGGGAAAAACCACCTTCGATCGCCTTTTTCACAGCGCCCGAGATTTCCGAAACCGAGAATTCAGGCGTGTTGTCGGCAGGGCCATCTTCAAACAGATCGTTCATTTCAGTCCCTTTCCGGACGCAATTGCTGCAACGGCAGTGACGAAAACTTCCAGCGCAGGAAAAGCGTGATCAAGCTGACCACGATGCCGAATACCGCAAACAGCATGGATTGGAACGCCACCGCCAGCACAAGCGCGGCCCCGCCGATCAACCACAAGACCGCGCGGGATGTCCGCACAGAGGCGATATCAGGATCGGGCCAGAACTGCACCTGCGGGCGGCCAAACTCCTGCGCATAAAAATCAAGGGTGCGGCCATAGGCCGGATCATCCTGAAACCCCAAAGGCGTCGCCTGATCCTGATCGGGGCGATGGATCGTCCGGCCAATGATCCGCGGGCAGAAGTCGTCAAAATAGGCTCGGGCGTCTTCGACATGCAAACGCCACACAACATCGACAATCGGCGAAGGCGCCA
>JBFEQR010000435.1:0-2411 GCA_041549425.1 Yoonia sp.
CAGGCGCTTTGCACCGTCGAGGCGATGAAGATGGAAAACATCCTGCGCGCCGAACGCAAGGGCGTGGTCAAAAAGATCAACGCCGATGCGGGCGCCAGTCTGGCGGTCGACGATGTCATCATGGAATTCGAATAGGTGAAAAGCTGGCTGGCAGATAGCGGCGCATTCGCCTGCGCCGTGGGCGCGAGCGCGGTCTGCTATATTGGCGCGTTCCGCGCTCTGATGTCAGGGGCGGGCAGCGGTGTTGCCGGATTTTTTTGTGGTTTTACCCCTGGCTGCGGGTTTGGTGACTTTCGGTTTCACTTATTTTGCCATTACAAAGCAACGGTTCGACACTGCGGGTTGGGATATTGGGCTGGCATTTGTCGCCGCTGCGACGGCTGCCTGTTTTGGACTTGTCGTGGCGGACGTCATCGAAGAACTGCCTGCAACGCTGCTATTGCTTGCCAGCCTCTTTGTCGGAGGGCGCGTCCTGATGACCCAGCGAGGCAGACATGACTGACCCCTATGGTGATACCATCCGCCGGTCTTGGATTTCCTGCTGGCGCAGGGGCATTTTGTCGATGGACCGCGAGATTTCACGCACGCTCCACGGGCTGGGTTTGCGCAGTGCGACGCGCCCGTCCTTTCCCAGAAGCGCCATCATATACCCGCGCGGGCGTAGTTGCGTGCGCGGGTCCGACATGGCGTCAGGGTCGGTATCGGTGATGATGATCACATCCCGTTCGACCAGTTGTTCCACATCGGACATCAGCAGATCAAGCTGCTGGCGGAAGCGCGGATCGTTGGGCGTGTCGGCGAATAATACCAATGGCCGCAGCGTCCATTGCAGCGCAGCAAGGTCGACCTCGCTGCCGTCAAAAACGGTGGCGGGGAATTCTTCCCAGCGTTCAAGAACGGTTTGTTCTTCTTCTGCCATGGCGGGCAGGGCGATCAATGCGGCAAGCGCGATGTTCATCAATAACTTCATACCTTTGGATATAGAGGCGCGCGCGCCAAAAGCTAAGGGGCAAGTCGAAATCAGTGACCACATTCATGTGTGTCCACATCCAAACAGCGTCGGAGGACCCAATGTCTGACAAGAATACATGGGAAGAGATTGCCAAAAAAGAATTGCGTGGCAAGCCGTTAGAGGCGCTGACGTGGGACACGCTGGAAGGGATTCCCGTCCAGCCGCTTTATACAGCCGACGACACGGACGGATTGCCGCATATGGGCGGAATTCCGGGGCAGGCGCCGTTCACGCGCGGGGTCAAGGCGACCATGTACGCAGGCCGTCCGTGGACGATCCGCCAATATGCCGGATTTTCCACAGCCGAGGAATCAAACGCCTTTTACCGCAAGGCATTGGCCGCCGGTCAGCAGGGGGTTTCCGTGGCCTTCGATCTGGCCACCCACCGTGGCTATGACAGTGACCATCCGCGGGTCGAAGGGGATGTGGGCAAGGCCGGTGTCGCCATCGACAGCGTCGAGGACATGAAAATCCTCTTTGATGGCATCCCGCTGGATAAGGTCAGCGTGTCGATGACGATGAACGGGGCGGTCATTCCGATTTTGGCCAACTTTATCGTCGCGGGCGAAGAGCAGGGGCATCCGCGCGGCGTCCTGTCGGGGACGATCCAGAACGACATCCTCAAGGAATTCATGGTGCGCAACACCTATGTGTATCCGCCCGAACCGTCGATGCGCATCATTGCCGATATCATCGAATACACCACCGAAGAGATGCCCAAGTTCAACTCCATCTCGATCAGCGGCTATCACATGCAAGAGGCGGGCGCGAACCTTGTGCAGGAACTGGCCTATACGCTGGCTGACGGGCGCGAATATGTGCGCACCGCCATCGCGCGGGGCATGGATGTGGATCAGTTTGCAGGACGGCTCAGTTTCTTTTTTGCCATCGGCATGAACTTCTTTATGGAGGCCGCCAAACTGCGCGCCGCCCGTCTGCTTTGGTCGCGCATCATGGCGGAATTTGAACCCAAGAACCCCAAATCATCCATGCTGCGCACCCATTGCCAGACCTCGGGTGTGTCGTTGCAGGAACAAGACCCCTATAACAACGTGATCCGCACCGCCTATGAAGCAATGAGCGCGGTTCTGGGCGGCACGCAGTCGCTGCATACCAATGCGCTGGACGAGGCCATCGCGCTGCCTACCGAATTCAGCGCCCGCATTGCGCGTAACACCCAGTTGATCCTGCAGGAAGAAACCGGTGTGACCAATGTGGTCGATCCGCTGGCGGGGTCCTATTACGTCGAAAGCCTGACAGCGGAACTGGCCGAAAAGGCCTGGGCGCTGATCGAGGAAGTCGAGGAAATGGGTGGGATGACCAAGGCCGTGGCCTCTGGCATGCCCAAGCTGCGGATCGAAGAAACCGCCGCGCGCCGTCAGGCCGCCATCGACCGCGG
>JBFEQR010000436.1:0-2411 GCA_041549425.1 Yoonia sp.
GGCCCATTTGCCATCATATAGCCGCAAGCCTTCCCACACCCCGTCGCACAGCATGAAACCACTGTCATAAACGCTTACCGTGGCATCGGATTTGGGCACGATGCGCCCGTCCACATAGATCAGGATATCATCGTTGCGGGCGTCGTCTTGGGCCTGATGTGTGGTGACTTCGGTCATGGGGTTCCTCTTGGTTTGCCGTGTCTTTGCCCGTTATGGCCGAAAGGCCTGCACCTCTGACAAATCGGGGATCACATCGGCGGTGCCGTGCCGCATGACCATCAACGCGCCTGCTTTGGTCGCCTGCCCGATCGCTTGGGCCATGGGCATCCCCCGATCAAGACCGGCAAGGACGTAGCCGGTAAAGGTATCGCCCGCGCCAGTGGTATCAACGGGATCGACCTTGAGCGCGGGAAAATGCTGTTTGCCGTCCGTACCGTACCAATCCGCGCCATCTGCGCCCAAGGTAACGATCACATCGCACACTGGCAGATCGGCGGGTCCTTGGCCTGTGGCCTTTTGCAGCTGCGCGGCCTCCACCGCGTTCAGGATCAGGAAATCCAAATATGGCAGAACCGCCTGCACACGTTCGGCATCAAAAGGAGCAGCGGCATAGGCCACCCGAAGACCCAGCTTCTTGCCCATCGCCGCAGCGGTCCGTTGCAGGTTCGTTTCGTTCTGGATCACCAGCCAGTCACCTGTGCTTGCCTCGGCCATTGCGGCCTGCAAGGTGGCTTGCGGAATTTCGGCATTGGCACCCGGATGCAGGACAATGGCGTTTTCGCCCTTGGGATCGACCATGATGATCGCCTGCGCCATTTCAGTGTCTAACACAGCGATATTGCGGGTATCGACGCCATATTCCAGCAGCCGCTGGATGGCCCAGCGCCCGTCTTCGCCCACAGCCCCGATATGATGGACCTGCGCCGCGGCACGGGCGGCAGCGACAGACATATTAGTCCCTTTGCCACCCAGAAATACCGCGCGGCCGGTCGCGGCAAGCGTTTCACCCGGGGCAGGAATATGCGGCACCTGATAAACGACGTCCGCATTGATCGACCCAAGGTTCCAGATTGCCATCAGTCCACCTTGCAGGCGGCGATCACGGCCATGTTCAAGATGTCGTTCACGGTCGACACGGTCGAACAGATCTGCACCGGTTTGCCGATACCCGAAAGGATCGGGCCAATCACCGTGGCCCCCGCCATTTCCTGCATCAGTTTCACCGAGATCGAGGCCGAATGGCGCGCCGGAACAACCAGAACGTTGGCAGGCCCTGTCAGGCGTTGGAAAGGATAGTTTTCCTGCGCCTTTGTGTTCAGGGCCACATCGACCGTCATTTCGCCTTCGTATTCGAAATCTGCCTTGCGGGCGTCCAGCACCTTGGACGCTTCGTGCATCTTTTCGGCGCGTTCCGACACCGGATAACCAAAGGTCGAGAACGACAGGAAGGCCACCCGCGGTTCCAGCCCCAGTTCACGCGCGACATAGGCCCCGCGTTCCGCAATATCGGCAAGGTCGTTCTCGTCCGGCCATTCGTGGACAAGCGTGTCGCTGATCAACACGATTCGCCCTTTGTGCAGCACCGCCGTGACACCGACGGCACCGTCGTGTGGCTGTGCGTCAAAGACATGATTGATCAGTTCCAGCACATGCGCCGATTTGCGGGTCGCGCCTGTGACCATGCCATCGGCGTGCCCGTGTGCCAGCATCAGCGCGGCAAACACATGGCGGTCGCGGGCGGCAAGGCGGTGAACATCATGCGTGTCAAAGCCCTTGCGTTGCAGGCGTTCATAAAGAAACGCCTTATAGGTTTCGAGGTGTTCGGTATTGGCTGCGTTCACGATGGTCAGTTCTTCAACAGCATCGGCAAGCCCTTCTGCCGTCAGCTTTTCCTTCACGTCGTCTTCGCGACCCACAACAAGCGCTTTGCCCATACCCGCGCGCTGGTACATGACCGCCGCGCGCAACACGCGGGGGTCGTCGCCTTCGGCAAAAACAACGGTGGACTGGTTTGCGCGGGCGCGCGCGTTCAGGCTGCGCAGGATGGATTGGGTGGGGTCCATACGCGATTTGAGCGACAGTTCATAAGCGTCCATATCCACGATGGGACGCCGCGCAACACCGGTTTTCATGCCCGCCTGCGCAACCGCCGTTGGGATGCGGTGGATCAGGCGCGGGTCAAAGGGCGTCGGGATGATATAGTCGCGCCCGAAGGTCAGTTTCTTGCCGTAGGCCATTGCGACCTCGTCCGGCACGTCCTCGCGGGCCAGTGCGGCAAGCGCCTCGGCGCAGGCGATCTTCATCTCGTCGTTGATGGCGCGGGCGTGAATGTCGAGGGCGCCGCGGAAGAGATAGGGGAAGCCGAGAACGTTGTTCACCTGATTGGGATAGTCGCTGCGACCGGTGGCAAC
>JBFEQR010000437.1:0-2409 GCA_041549425.1 Yoonia sp.
GTTGCCGCCCGCATCGACAGCACGTTTGACCCGCAGCCGGTGCCGGATGGGTATGCCGACTACATCGGCACCGATCTGACGCTGCGCCCGCACAGCATGCGCGCCAATATCCGGCAGGTGAATACGCTGCGCCCGCATGTGGTGGAACTGTCCAAACGCTATCCCGAACTGACACTACCCATTGAAATTGTCCATGGCGAGGCCGATACCACCGTACCGATCAGCATTCATGCCGAACAGATCGAAAAGATCGTCCCGCAGGTGAACACCGTCCGCCTTCCCGGGGTGGGACATATGCCGCATCATGCCGCACCAAAGGTCGTTGTCGCGGCCATCGACCGCGCGGCTGCGCGCGCCGGGATCACTGTTGCACCGCAATAAAAATTGCGCTTTGCGTCCCGAACCCCCATATATATTACAACGACTTCGGGAGAGTTTTCATGGATTTGCCCTTTGATGGCGGGATCAGCCGCTATTACGCGCAAAGCGCGCCTGACGATGTGCGCCATGCGATCCGGTCCGCCGGAAAAGGCGACATTCTGAACCCTGCCTACCCCTATGACACACGCTGGAAACGTCGCGACTACGAAGAGGCGCTGGCGGCGCTGCAGATTGAATTGGTGCGCATGCAGGCATGGGCCCGCGACACCGGCCAACGTATCGCCATCGTTTTCGAAGGGCGTGACGCGGCTGGCAAGGGCGGGACAATCAAACGCATCCGCGAAAACCTGAACCCGCGTCACGCCAAGATCGTGGCCCTGTCCAAACCAAGCGATGTCGAGGCAGCACAGTGGTATTTTCAAAGGTATATCGCGCATTTACCGGCCAAGGGTGAAGTGACCATTTTCGATCGCAGCTGGTATAACCGCGGCGTGGTCGAGCATGTTTTCGGCTTTTGCACCCCTGAACAGCGCGAACGCTGGTTTGCCCAGACACCCGAATTCGAGGATATGCTGGTCAAAGAAGGCATCACACTGATCAAGATCTGGCTGAATGTCGGTCGCGCGACACAGCTCAAACGGTTTCTGGACCGCGAAAAAGACCCGCTGAAACAATGGAAGCTAAGCTGGATCGACGTTGAAGGTCTGTCCAAATGGGACGCCTACTCCGATGCCATCGGCGAAACCCTTGAACGGACCCATAGCGATGTCGCGCCATGGACGATCGCCCGCTCTGACGACAAGCGGCGCGCACGGGTGCAGGTGATCCGCCATATCCTGTCGCAACTCGATTACACGCACAAAGACGAAACCGCGCTTGCGCCACTGGATGACAAAGTGATCGGGGGTCCCGACCTCTGGCATGTCTAAACGCGGCTATCATCACGGCAATCTGCGCGAAGCGCTCATCAATGGCTGTCTGCGGCTGATTGAAAAGCGCGGGCCTACCGGTTTCACGCTGTCCGAGGCGGCGCGCGAGGCGGGTGTGACCCCTGCCGCAGTCTATCGCCACTTTGAAGGCCGCGAGGATTTGATCGCAGCGGCGGCGCAGCAGGGTTATGTCCTTTTCGGTGACCAGATGGAGGCGGCATACGCCAAAGGCCAGCCATCGGCCCTTACCGCGTTCGAGGCAACAGGGCGTGCCTATCTTGCCTTTGCCCGCCAGCACCCCGGTTACTACATCGCGATGTTCGAAAGCGGCATTTCGATCAACCGCACTCCCGAATTGCATCAGGTGGCAACGCGGGCAATGGGCGTGCTGGAAAAAGCCGCCGAGGAACTGAGCCAGCACATTCCGGCTGACAAACGCCCCCCACCGCAGATGTTCAGCGCCCATATCTGGGCAATGAGCCACGGTGTGGTCGAGCTTTTCGCGCGCTCAAATCCGGGTACGCAAAGCCCCTTCCCCCCCGAGGACCTTCTGGAATCGGGCATTGGCATTTACCTGCGCGGTCTGGGACTGATCGCGCCTGACACCTAAGGAAAATTTATGGACGGCACACTTGCGGTAATCTTTCTTGTTTTGGGCCTTGGCGACATGGCCGTCAACGACTGCCCCACAGGCTGTCTGGAACAACGCAGCGCCCCTGCGCGCTGGAACATACAGGCAGGAAGCGTGATTTTTCAGGAAGAGACCATCGGTGAGGAAATCGCCTTTGGGTATGATCCGGGCAAGTCCTATGGGCCGTTCCAGATCACTTATGGCGCGTCCGCAACAGGCGATGGCGACCTCTGGATTGGTGTCGGGGCGAAATGGACATCACATGATGTGATCGACAGCCCGTTTTTTATCGAAGCTTCGCTCCTGCCCGGTCTTTATGCCCGTGGCGCCGGACCTGATATCGGCGGCGCGCTGCAATTCCGCTCTGCCTTGGGTGCCGGATACGAATTCGCCAATGGGGGGACACTTTCTGTGCACTACGACCACCGTTCGAACGGCGATACACAAGACGTCAATCCGGGGTTGGAA
>JBFEQR010000438.1:0-2406 GCA_041549425.1 Yoonia sp.
ATCATGTCGACCGTTTCGGTCAGGTTGTCGGCTTGCTGGTCTGTCAGCCAGAACAGGACGTGCATACCCGCAGTAAAATCACCGGGCAGATCAGAAACCTTCACTTCGCATCCTTGCGCCGTCGCGCGGAAATGCTGCGACGTGACCGTCACGGTGCCGTTGCGCAGCACCATCATCACGTCATGCCGCGCAGGCGTCGTGCTGAGCACTTTTGCGTCGATCCTTACCAGCTCGGCCAAGTTTACGCCGTTGTCGCCCGGCATACCCGCGACGGCAACCGCCACGTCAAAGAAACCCTTGTCATCGGCAGGACCGGTCAGGATACGCCCGCGGCGCACATCCGGCTGCAGCGCGAACTGCTGACGGGCTACACTCGGCGAACACGGCACGACCAGCGTGGTTTCCAGCTTGCGGGCCAAAGCGGGACCGGCAAACACCAACCCGCCCAGAAGGATCTGGAACAGGGCCATCACAACGCCCGTCGCAGCCACAGCAAGCGCCATCAGAAGAATAAAGACCGCCGTCACATGTTCCGCCGGCGCCCAGAGCGACACACTTTTTATTAGCGGCATTGCGATCACAAGCGAGGCAGAGGAAAGGGACAGGGCAATCGTTTCCAGTGTTACGTTCGGAAACAAGACCACATGACCCACGACGACCATTGCGATACCAATCGCGGCGATACTGGCCTGTGCCGCAGGCAATGACATCGGATCAAGCGAGGCCACCGTTAACAAAACGATCATCGGCAGCGCAACAGCAACCGCAATCAAGCGGCGCAATCGCATAATGCGGTAAGCAATCTGTTCCATCGTCGGCCAAGCAAAAAGCATGTCAATCTCCTCATTCACCAAGGAGTTGACGCTCAGAATCGGTCATAATTGAGACAGAAATCTGACCTTTCACCCCAGTTTATGCGCTCCAGTCCGGCCTCCGCTTGGCAAAAAAGGCGGAAATGCCTTCTTCTGCCTCTTTACTGTTCCATTGCGTGATCAATGCATCGATTGACCGCACAATTGTTGATTCGTCGATCACAGGTCCCAAACTGCGCGCATAGGCCTTTGTCGCCGCCACAGCCCCCGGGGCGCATTGCAAATACGGCGTTACCTCTGCCGCGACAGCATCGTCCAGCGCCCCTGCTGGCACCACCTGCGCCACAATGCCCAATGTCATAGCCTCTGCCGCGTTAAAAATCCGTGAAGACATCATCACACGTCGCGCGTGCGCCTCGCCCATGCGCGCCAGCACGTAGGGGCCGATGGTTGCTGGCACGAGGCCAAGCTTTGTTTCGGTCAGTCCGAACTGCGCATGATCCGCCGCAATCACCACGTCACAAACGCAAGCCACGCCAACCCCGCCGCCAAACGCATTGCCCTGCACCCGCCCGATCAGCGGTTGCGGCAAGGTGTTCAGCGCCTCGAGCATCGTCGCGATAGAGCGTGCGGCGGCGCGTTTCATGCTGTCATCTCCGGCCATCTGCGCCTGCATCCACGCCAGATCACCGCCCGCGCAAAAGCTTTTGCCAGCCCCTGTCAGCACGCCAACACGGATATCGCGCCGTGCGGCGATCTCGGATGCGGTCTGTGTCAGCGCGTCAATCAGCGCCTGTGACAGGGCGTTATGTTTTTCCGGCCGCATCAGCGTCAGCGTCGCCACACCGCGCCCGTCCACCTGCATATCAATCATCGCATGTCCTTTGCCATTTGCGCCGCTTGCGCGATCACATCCCTGTCGATCCCTGTTGCATAGCCCAAGCGGTCCATCAGGGCCAAAACCGCCTCGGTCGCGACATTGCCGGGGGCACCGGGCGCATAGGGACACCCCCCCAGACCACCCACCGCACTGTCAAAAGCGCGCAAGCCCAGATCAAGGCTTGCCGCGATGTTGTCCAATGCCCGCCCGCCGGTGTCGTGAAAATGGCCTGCCAGTGCATCTGCAGGCACGACCTGCAACACCGCCTCCAGCATCCGCGTCACCTGCGCGGGTGTGCCATGTCCCAAAGTGTCACCCAGCGAAACCGGCATCGGAGCCAGATCGCGCAACAGACCCACGGCATCCGCGACCTGTGCGGGGCTGGTGGGCCCGTCAAAGGGGCAATCGGTGACACAGGAGACATACCCACGCAGCCCGACACCCGCCGCTTGGGCCGCGGCCACCACAGGCGCAAGATTGGCGATAGAGGTGGCAATCGAACAGTTCAGATTGCTTTGCGAAAACCCTTCGGAGGCGGAAATGAACACGGCAATGTCGTAGCCCCGCGTCACGCCACCTGCGGCAACAAAACCGTCCCAGCCGCGCATGTTGGGCACAAGCACCGCATAGCGCACCCCGTCGACCACGGGCAGTTGCGCCATCAACCTGTCGGTGTCGGCCATCTGCGGCACCCAGCGGGGGCTGACAAAGCTG
>JBFEQR010000439.1:0-2405 GCA_041549425.1 Yoonia sp.
AAAAGCAAGATCACCTACGCCGAACTGCAAACGCGTGTCGCATCGCTGGCCGGTGCCCTGCGCGCCAAAGGTGTCGAAAAGGGCGACCGCGTCATCATCTACATGCCGATGATCCCCGAGGCGCTCGAGGCGATGCTGGCCTGCGCACGTCTGGGGGCCATCCACTCGGTCGTGTTTGGCGGGTTTGCGGCGAACGAACTGGCCGTGCGGATTGACGACGCGACGCCCAAAGCGAGTATCGCAGGTTCTTGCGGGATCGAACCGGGGCGGGTGGTGCATTACAAACCGCTGCTCGACGGTGCCATCGAGATGGCAAACCATAAACCGGACTTCACGATCATCTATCAACGCGAACAAGAGGTCGCACCGCTGACCGACGGACGCGACTATGACTGGAACGCGGTCCAACAGGGTGTTTCCCCTGCCGAATGCGTCCCCGTCGCAGGCGATCATCCGGCCTATATCCTTTACACATCAGGCACCACCGGCGCGCCCAAAGGCGTCGTGCGCCCGACCGCTGGCCATTTGGTCGCCCTCAACTGGACCATGAAGGCCATCTACGATGTCAATCCGGGCGAGGTCTTCTGGGCGGCATCCGATGTGGGTTGGGTCGTCGGACACTCTTACATCTGCTACGCCCCCCTGATCCACGGCAACACCACTGTTGTCTTCGAAGGCAAACCCATCGGCACGCCTGACGCGGGGACCTTCTGGCGGATCATCGAGGAATACGACGTCAAATCCTTCTTCACCGCCCCCACGGCCTTCCGCGCGATCAAACGCGAGGACCCCAAAGGCGAGATGATCAAGAACTATGACATTTCTGGCCTGCGCGCGCTCTATCTGGCGGGCGAACGGGCTGATCCCGACACAATCGAATGGGCCCAGCGTGTCATGGGCGTGCCGGTCTATGACCACTGGTGGCAGACCGAAACAGGCTACACCATCGCAGGCAACCCTGCAGGGATCGAGGCGCTTCCGGTCAAGATCGGATCGCCCACGGTGGCAATGCCCGGCTATGACGTGCAAATCCTTGATGATGCCGGCCACCCCCTGCCCGCTGGCGAATTGGGGGCGATTGCAGTGAAGCTTCCCCTACCCCCCGGCACCTTGCCGACGCTGTGGAATGCCGAAGACCGGTTCATCAAATCATACCTCAACACCTTTCCCGGCTACTATGAGACCGGCGATGCAGGCATGATCGACGAGGACGGCTATCTTTATATCATGGCGCGCACCGATGATGTCATCAACGTGGCGGGCCATCGCCTGTCCACAGGTGCCATGGAAGAAGTCCTTGCCGCACATCCCGACGTTGGCGAATGCGCCGTGATCGGGGTCACGGATGCGCTGAAGGGGCAACTGCCCATGGGGTTCATCTGCCTCAACAAAGGCTGCGACCGCCCACATGACGAGATTGCAAAGGAAGTCGTCAAATCCGTCCGCGACAAAATCGGACCTGTGGCCGCGTTCAAGCTGGTCGCGGTGGTGGATCGGCTGCCCAAGACCCGCTCTGGCAAGATCCTGCGCGGCACGATGGTGAAAATCGCCGATGGCGCGGACTTCAAGATGCCTGCAACAATCGACGATCCCGCAATTCTGGACGAGATCAAGGCAGCACTCAAACCTTTGGGCTACGCGCAGGGATAAGGCAGACTTTGACACAAAGCCTGTTGCCAATTTTTCATCGAAAAATTGGGCGCACGCCCTAGGTCAGATGCATGAAAATGTTTCTGACCTTGCTGCTTTTGGCGGCTCCTGCTGTGGCGGACCCTATGATCATAGATGATTTTACAACCGGTGCCGAAACCCGCTGGCGCTATGTCAGCGACGGTGTGATGGGCGGTGTCTCGGATGGCAGCGCCAGTTTCGGGGTTGCGGACGGCGTCAGCTTTGCCCGACTGCGCGGCACAGTCAGCACCGCCAACAACGGCGGGTTCATCCAGATCAGGCAAGACCTTGGCACGCCCCTGCCCGCAGATACCACCGGCATCACGCTGCGCAGGCGCGGCAACGGCGCCACCTACTATATCCACCTGCGCCCCAAGACATCGCGGCGGCCATGGCATTTCTATCAAGCGGGGTTTGAGGCGGCCGAAGACTGGCAAACCGTGACCCTGCCGTGGGATGCGTTCAGCGGCCAAGGCGGACTAACGACCGGTTTCACCCCCGCAGACATCGGCAGCATCGGGATCGTGGCCTATGGCACGGATTATGAGGCCGCACTTGACGTGGACTGGATCGGAACGTCGGGTGATTAGGGGTATTGCGCAAATCCGCGCACTGCCGTCACGCAAACTGTTCGCGAATAAGCCGCTCTTCCAGCCCATGCCCGGGATCAAACAAGATCCGGTGGCGCACGCTGGGTTCTGATCTGATCTCGACACTCACCACATCGCGCACTG
>JBFEQR010000440.1:0-2392 GCA_041549425.1 Yoonia sp.
GCAGGCACGTCGAAATCGCCGCCTGCCACATGATTGAGAAATGCCATCGCATCGCGACCCTCGACCCTGATTTTTCCGAATGAGGACATGTCATACATGCCCACATTGCTGCGCACAGCGGCCAGTTCACGCCCGACGTTGCCAAAGAAATTCTGTCGTTGCCACGAATATTCATATTCCGGCGTCTGGCCTGCATCGGCAAACCAGTTGGCGCGTTCCCAACCGGCCAGTTCCCCCATGACAGCGCCCTGATCCAGCAGATGTTGATGGAACGGCGTGCGGCGGATACCGCGTGCGGTGGCCTTTTGGCGGAACGGGAAGTGATCGGCGTATAGCAGGCCCAGCGTTTCCTTGGAGCGTTCGAACAGATAGGTCTTGTTGCCCTGAAACGGCTGCATCCGGCTGATATCCACGTCACCCAGATCAAAGGGTTTTTCGCCCGCATCCATCCATTGCGACAAGGCCATGCCCGCGCCACCGGCGGATTGAATGCCGATGGAATTGAAGCCCGCCGCGACCCAGACGTTATCCATCTCGGGGGCCAGCCCGAGGTGGTAGGCGTCGTCGGGGGTAAAGCTTTCGGGTCCGTTAAAGAACGTGTGGATACCGGCCTCTGCCAGCATCGGCATCCGTTCGACGGCGGCCGCAAGGATCGGCTCGAAATGGTCGAAGTCTTCGGGTAGCTGGTCAAACTCGAAATCCTCGGGGATGCCGTCCATGGCCCATGGTTTCGCATTGGGTTCAAACGCGCCCAGCAAGATCTTGCCCGCGTCCTCTTTGTAATACGCGCATTCATCGGGCACGCGCAGCACAGGCATCTGGGTCAGGCCCGCGATGGCCTCGGTCACGATATAGAAATGCTCACAGGCGTGCAGAGGCACGTTGACGCCCGCCATGCGGCCAACCGCATGGCCCCACATGCCCGCGCAATTCACGATCATGTCGCAAGTGATTGTGCCAGTCTCGCCGCCGCTTTCCCAGTCAACCGACCGCACACGGCGACCCGTCTTGTTGATGGCTGTGACCTTTGTGCGTTCGGCCACGACCGCGCCGTTCATGCGCGCACCTTTGGCAAGGGCCAGCGCGATATTGGCCGGATCGCCTTGGCCGTCCAGCGGTAGATACACCCCTGCGGTCACATCGGCGATATTGAGGTGTTCATATTTCGCCTTCACTTCGGCGGGCGAAATCTCTTCGACAGCGACACCAAAGGCACGGGCCATGCCTGCCTGCCGGAAAATCTCTTCGCGGCGTTCTTCGGTCAGGGCGACGGTGATCGAGCCGACCCGCTTGAACCCCGTGGCGACACCTGTTTCCGCTTCCAGATTGCCATAAAGTTCCTGACTGTATTTCGCGAGCTTGGTCATATTGGCCGTGGCCCGCAGCTGTGCAATCAAACCGGCGGCATGCCAAGTGGTGCCCGATGTCAGCTGCTTGCGTTCCAGCAGCACCACATCCTTCCAGCCCAGTTTGGCCAGATGATAGGCGACCGAGCATCCGATGACGCCGCCGCCAATGATAACGACACGCGCGTGGGTCGGAAGTGTGGCCATGACAGACGGTCCCTTGATGTGGCATTCGGGCAGAGTTTGGCAGTGCGCCAAGAATTAGTTTACCAAAAATGCGCCACCATTGTCGCAAACTGCCTATTTCGGGCGGCCTTTTTTGCGGGCGGAATTCGGTGTCATTCCAAAGGCTTGCCTGTAGATCGCGGTGAAACCGCTGGGAAAGCCGCAGGCAAGGCCGATTTCGTTGATGCGCATGTCGGTATTCAGCAACAGATTGTTGGCTTTGTTCAGCCGCAGACCACGGTAATAGCCGTTCGGTGTGGTGTTCATCATGCGGTTGAATTTGCGTTCCAGTGACCGCTTGGACAGCTTTGCGTGGCGGGCAATCTCGCTGATCGAGAGGGGGAACTCCATGTTGTCCTGCATCAGCGCGATACAGGCATCAAGGGCGCTATCGCCCGTAGACGTGACCTCGCGGCCGGAAAAAGGTTGCAGGGTGTTGAAATGGCGGATGCGTTCGTGCAGCAGAATATCCGCTACGGTCGTCATGGTGCTGGCAGACGCGTGCTGACTGGCGATGAACAGCGCGATGTCATATGTGGCGCCCATGCCCGCGCAGGTGATGATCGCCCCGTCTTCGACAGCCAGTGTCGATTTGGTGTCAAACAGGCCCAATCGTTCCGCCAGGACCGTGCGGTTTTCCCAATGGGTGGTGTGACTGCCCGGTGCGCCCTTGTTTTCGGCGATATAGCGGGCAGAGGCTTCGGACAGCAGGACAACACGGGCCTGCCTGCTGGTATAGGTGCCAATGGCCTTGCCCAGTGACAGCTCGGGGCGCGCCGGATCGGCGTTGCCCAGCACGAACAGATAATCGGCGTCAGGGC
>JBFEQR010000441.1:0-2386 GCA_041549425.1 Yoonia sp.
GACATGATCGGCGACAAGGTGCAATTGGTGGGCGACGATCTGTTCGTGACCAACCCTGCCCGTCTGGCCGATGGCATCGCCAAAGGCAGCGCCAACTCTATGCTGGTCAAGGTCAACCAGATCGGGACGCTGACAGAAACCCTGCAGGCGGTCGATATGGCGCACCGTGCGCGCTTCACCAACGTCATGTCCCACCGGTCCGGCGAAACCGAAGATGCAACGATTGCCGATCTTGCCGTGGCCACCAACTGCGGGCAGATCAAGACCGGCTCGCTGTCGCGCTCTGACCGTCTGGCCAAGTACAACCAGTTGATCCGGATCGAGGAAATGCTGGGCGAGACAGCCCAATATGCCGGACGGAGCATCCTGAAAGGATGATCCTGACAGCGGGCATGTATGATGTCGCAAGCGGGCATGTGGCAACAGTCGTCACCCATCTTGAGATGGCGACCCCCACGATGCCCGCGCCCGCGCCCTTTCCCAAGGGGATCACGGCCTCTGGCGACGGTGTCGATATCGGCACCTACCGCAGGCTGTTCAAATCCGTGGGCGGACCGTGGTTGTGGGTGTCGCGGCTATTGATGGATGACGTGGCACTTGGTGCCCTTCTGGATGATCCACAGATTGAAATCTGGGTGATCCGTCAGGACGGGACCGACATTGGCTTGATCGAATTGGACTTTCGCGCGCCAGACGCCTGCGAACTGGTCCTGTTCGGCATCGAAAAGGCCGCCACAGGTCAAGGCCTTGGCAAGCCCATGATGGCGCTGGCGCAATCGCGCGCCCATGCGCGGCACAAATCCCTGTTCACGCTTCACACCTGCACACTGGATGACCCGCGCGCTTTGGGCTTTTATCAAAACATCGGCTTCAGGCCGGTCAAGCGCACCGTCGAGATATTTGCCGACCCGCGCATCGACGGCATCCACGATCCCGCAACAGCCCCGCAAATCCCGTGCATAACATGACCGCAGACGACATCATCGCACAACTGGACCTCGCCCCGCATCCCGAAGGCGGGTATTACCGCCAGACATGGGCAGCAGAGAACGCAGGGCGCGCGACAGGGACTTGCATCTATTTCCTGCTGAAAGCCGGTCAGGAAAGCCATTGGCACGCGGTGGATGCTGTTGAAATCTGGCACTTTTATGCCGGTGCGCCACTGATCCTGTCACTGGCGCCGACACTGGACGGCCCCGCCACAGATCAGCGTCTTGGCCCCGATCTGGCGGCTGGCGAAATCCCCCAAGCGATCGTCCCGACAGGCCACTGGCAAAAGGCAGCCACCACGGGTGAATGGACGCTGGTCGGCTGCACCGTGTCGCCGGGGTTCGAGTTTGCGGGCTTCACCCTTGCCGCCGCTGGCGTCGATATCCCGCGCTAGCTTGGCGGTTCGTCAAGGAACTTTCCCTCTGGCGGCATCTCTCCTGTTTCCAGAATATGCATCATTTCCGCGTTCATCGCAGCTTCGCGCGGACCCAGAATTTCTTGCACACGCGCGATATAGGCGGCGTTTTCCATCACGGGGATGTTGGGGTCATAGACCGCCGCAAGGGTTGTCATCGACGCACGATCCGCACGGTTGAACGCATCGACCATCATCTCGGCGCGATCCTTGGGGATGTCCAGCGCCTCAAGCGCCGAACGGCCCATCCGCAACGAACTGTCATAGGTTTCACGGATGATATCGCGACACCCTGCGGCCCAAAGCTCATAGACATGATGCCGGTCAACCGCGCGCGCGATGATATGCACGTGTGGCGCGGTCGCGTGCACATAATGCACCAGTTCGGTCAGCTTTTCCTTGTCATCAATTGCGGCCACGAAAACCTTGGCATGTTGCAAACCTGCCGCCTGCAGCATGTCGGGGCGCGTGGCATCGCCGTAATAGATGCGCGCCCCGAAACGGCGCATGTTTTCAAGGTGTTGGGCATTGTAATCAATCACGGTCAGCTGATAGCCCGCCGCGCTCAGTATCCGGCGGACCATGCCACCGATGCGCCCGCCGCCCGCGATAATGACTTGTCCTTGCTCGTCAATATCATCGGCCGTGCCCGCTTCGGTCACCGCATAGCGCGGGACGATCACGCGGTCATAAAAGATGAACAAAAGCGGGGTCAGCATCATCGACAGCGCCACCACCAAAAGCAGTTGATCGGCCAGCATCTGCGGCAGGATCATATTCGTGACCGAGAAAGACAGCAGCACAAATCCGAACTCACCCGCCTGCGCAAGGCTGATGGCCAGCAACCACCGGTCCGCGCCGCGCAGTTTGAAAACAATCGCCAAGACCGCCAGAACCCCCGCCTTGACCGCGATCAGCAGGATGGTCAGGCCCAGGATCAACAGTAGATTCTCGGCCAGAAGGCCAAAGTTGATCGCGGCC
>JBFEQR010000442.1:0-2384 GCA_041549425.1 Yoonia sp.
GCGCGCATGATTGCGCCAGTACTCAGGGAGGAATTGAGGAATGAAGAAGTTCTTGATGATCGCAGCGTCTTTGTTTGCCTTTGCAACCACAGCCGCAGCACAGGACGCCATCGGCGTCTGGCAGACCGAAGTGGATGACGGCAACTATGCCCATATCACCATTGCCCCCTGTGGCGGCGCGGTTTGCGGTGTGATCAGCCGCACGTTTAACGGCGACGGCGAATACCAGTCCGAAAACATCGGCAAAACGCTGGTGATCGACATGATGCCCAAAGGCGATGGTGCCTATGAGGGGCGCGTCTGGCGTCCGTCAAACGACAAGATCTACATCGGCAAGATGGACGTGAACGGCAACACGTTGCGCCTGCGCGGCTGCGTGGCGGGCGGTTTGCTGTGCTCCAGCCAGAACTGGGCGCGTCTGGGCTGAGTCTGAACTGAATGATGCGAGAAAGGCCCTCGCTTTGCGGGGGCCTTTTTGTTTCTGAAGAAGCGTGTATCGCAGGCCCGCAGTTGTGGCCTAGCGCAATCCTGTCTCTTCCAGCAGGCCAAGCCGCTTGGCCTCGTAATAATAGCCGCGAGCGTACCACATGACCGCTTCATCCTGATTTCGGCCCGATACCAGCCAAGCCCCGCGCAAATAGCGCCCTGCGTATTTCAGGTTCGTTTCCGCATCCAGCAACCCCTCTGGCGATCCGCGGTAACCCATTGTGCGTGCCGTCTGCGGCAGGATCTGCATCAGCCCGTAATAAGGCCCGTTGCGTGCGGCAGGATTATGGGTGCTTTCGCGGATGATCACGCGGTGCAGCAGGCTGACGGGAATGCCATGTACGTCGGCGTATTTGTTGATCAGGCGACGCAATTCAAGTGTTTCATTTGGATAAAGCGGCAGGTCGCGGCGGGTGCTGCGGCCGCGGTCACGGCGGCCACCACAGGCGGCAAGGCTGCCGGCTGCGGCCAGCATGATGAAAGAACGGCGGTTCAACATATCTATGCTCTCTGTCTTGGCGCTCTTGCATGGCGCGTGGGGGTTTTGGCTGCCTCGCCCCTATAAAAGCAGCGTTCAATCATATTGACCAGAGGGTACGCCGCAGCCTGACAGTTTGCAGATCGGACAGGATGAAGGATAACCCTAAGGCATCAAACGCAAGAAATTGCCGATCATGCGTAGACCTGCGGCCTGGCTCTTTTCGGGATGGAACTGCGTCCCGATCATTGTGTCGCGTCCGATCATGGCCGTGACATCCCCGCCATAGTCGACATGGGCCAGACGTTGCGCCGGATCGGTTACATCCATCGCATAGGAATGCACGAAATAGGCGTGATCGCCGGTCGCGATGCCTTCAAGCACCGGATGGGGATGGTCGATCACCAGATCGTTCCAGCCCATATGAGGCACTTTCAAGGCCGGATCGGAGGGGGTGATCTTGCGAATGTCGCCGGAAATCCAGTCAAATCCCGGGGTTGGCGCGTATTCATGACCCGTTGTAGCCATCATCTGCATGCCCACGCAAATCCCGAAGAAGGGGCGCGCACGGGTGGTGACCGCCTCGACGATTGCCTCGGCCAGATCGGTGCGTGCGAAAAGTTCGGCACGGCAATGCGGGAACGCCCCGTCACCGGGCAGCACGATGCGGTCGGCCTTGGCCACAACATCGGGATCGGAGGTTACGACGATCGCACCGGCGCCGACTTCGGCCGCCATACGCTCGAACGCCTTTTGCGCCGAATGCAGGTTGCCGCTGTCGTAATCGACAAGGGCCGTGGTCATAGGCTGCCCTTGGTCGAGGGAATCGCATCGGCCTTGCGCGGGTCCGTTTCAACCGCCTCGCGCAGGGCACGAGCGACGGATTTGAACGCGGCCTCTGCAATGTGGTGGGCGTTGAAGCCGTGCAGTTTGTCGATGTGCAGCGTGATCCCGCCATGGGTGCTGAGCGCCTGAAAGAATTCGCGCACCAGTTCGGTGTCGAATGTGCCGATCTTGCCGAACGGCAAATCAAGATTGCAGATCAGATAGGGGCGCGCGGACAGGTCCAGCGCACAGCGCACCTGTGCGTCATCCATCGCCAAGTGACAGCTGCCATAGCGCCGGATACCGCGTTTGTCGCCCAGCGCCTTGGTCAAGGCCTGACCCAGCGCGATGCCCACATCCTCGACGGTGTGGTGGTCGTCGATGTGCAGATCGCCGGTTGCGCGCACAGTCATGTCAATCAGAGCATGGCGCGACAGTTGGTCCAGCATATGGTCGAAAAAGCCGACGCCGGTCTGGTTGTCATATTGGCCCGAGCCATCAAGATCGATGGTGACGGTGATATCGGTCTCGGCCGTTTTGAGTGTGATCGTTGCAGTGCGCATTGGGATCGCCCTTTGGTTTCGTCACTGTTCTA
>JBFEQR010000443.1:0-2382 GCA_041549425.1 Yoonia sp.
AACGCTGGCGGCGATGACGGCGGCGCGGCTGACCCATGACATTGTCGTACTGGGCTTTGAGGCGGCTGATCCCGGCCGCTATGGACGGTTGATCCTGAAAGACGGACAGCTTGACCGGATCGTCGAATTCAAAGACGCATCGGACGAAGAACGCGACGTAAACCTTTGCAATAGCGGTGTTATTGACGCTGACGCGCAAACCCTTTTTGATCTGATCGACGCGGTTGGCAACAACAATGCCGCCGCTGAATACTATCTGACCGACATTGTCGGCATCGCCCGAGAACGGGGCATGACCGCCACGGTGGTCCGTTGTGACGAGGCCGAAACACTTGGCGTCAATTCGCGCGCTGAACTGGCCGGTGCAGAGGCGCTGTTCCAGCAAAACGCCCGTGCGGAGGCTTTGACGGACGGTGTAACACTGACGGCACCTGATACCGTTTTCTTTGCCCATGATACAGTGGTCGGGCGCGATACGGTGATTGAACCGCATGTGGTCTTTGGCCCCGGCGTGACGGTGGAAAGCGGCAGCACGATCCGCGCGTTTTCGCATCTGGAAGGCTGTCATGTCTCCAGGGGCAGTGTCGTCGGCCCCTACGCCCGTCTGCGCCCCGGCGCGGAACTGGCCGAGAACGTCAAGGTGGGCAACTTTGTCGAGATCAAGAATGCCCAGATCGACGCAGGTGCCAAGGTCAACCATCTGTCCTATATCGGCGACGCGACGGTCGGCGCGCGCAGCAATATCGGCGCGGGCACGATCACCTGCAACTATGACGGCGTGTTCAAACACAAAACCACCATTGGCGCGGACGTCTTCATCGGCTCCAACACCATGCTGGTGGCCCCTGTCAGCATCGGCGATCAGGCCATGACAGGCAGCGGATCGGTGGTGACACGCGATGTCCCCGCCGGTGATCTGGCCGTGGCGCGGGCCAAACAGGAAAACAAGGCGGGCTTTGCTGTGCGCCTGTTTGAAAAACTGCGCGCGCGCAAAGCGAAAGGGTCCTGAACCATGTGTGGTATTGTTGGTGTATTGGGCGACCATGAGGCCGCCCCCCTGCTGGTCGAGGCGCTCAAGCGGTTGGAATATCGCGGTTATGACAGTGCAGGGATCGCCACTGTCCACGACGGTGTGCTGGACCGCAGACGGGCCGTTGGCAAGCTGGTGAACCTGTCCGATACGCTGGTGCATGATCCACTGGCCGGCAAAGCTGGCATCGGTCACACCCGCTGGGCCACGCACGGCGCGCCCAACGCAGGCAACGCCCACCCCCATCGTGCCGGTCGCGTCGCCGTGGTGCATAACGGGATCATCGAGAATTTCCGCGAATTGCGCAGTTTTCTGGCAGAGCATGGCGTGGCCTATGAAACCGACACGGATACCGAAACTGTGGCGCTGCTGGCTAATTACCATCTGGATCAGGGGCTATCCCCGCGTGACGCTGCCGCGCAGACCATTGCGCAGCTTGAAGGGGCCTATGCGCTTTGTTTCTTGTTTGACGGCGAAGAGGATCTGTTGATCGCCGCGCGCAAAGGATCACCGCTGGCGGTAGGTCACGGGGACGGGGAAATGTTCGTGGGCTCGGATGCGATTGCGCTGGCACCGATGACCGACAGGATCACCTATCTGGAAGAAGGCGACTGGGCTGTGATCAGCCGCAACACAGTCGAGATTCGTGATGCCGGCGGGGCATTGGCCAACCGCGCGACGCGGACCATCGCGGTGGACAGCGCCCGCGTGGACAAGTCCGGTTTCAAACACTTCATGGCCAAGGAAATCGCCGAGCAACCTGTCGTGCTGCAAGGCGCGCTGGCGCATTATATCAATGCCGATGCTTCGGCTGTGACGATGCCGGACCCGCAGCTTGATTTCAGCCGGATCCAGCGCATGACAATGGTCGCCTGCGGCACGGCCTATTACGCCTGTCTGGTGGGCAAATACTGGTTCGAGCAGATCGCAGGCATCCCCGTAGAGGTCGATGTCGCATCCGAATTCCGCTATCGCGAACCGCCCGTCACCGAAGGCACCGTCGCCCTTTTTGTCAGCCAGTCCGGCGAAACCGCCGACACGCTGGCCGCACTGCGCTATATGGCGGGCAAGGCCGATAAAATCGTTTCGGTCGTCAATGTCCCCGAAAGCTCGATCGCGCGCGAAAGCGATCTGGCGCTGCCCATTCTTGCAGGGGTCGAGGTTGGCGTGGCCTCAACCAAGGCCTTTACCTGCCAGTTGACGACACTGGCCATTCTGGCGCTGCAAGCGGCCGAGGCAAAGGGCAAGCTATCGCCACAGGAGGTGGCGGCGAAACTGGCCGCATTGCGCAGCTTGCCCGGTTTGTTCAATCTGGCCTTGGGCATCGAAGAGAAATCAAAAAGCGTCTCGCG
>JBFEQR010000444.1:0-2364 GCA_041549425.1 Yoonia sp.
ATTCTCCATTCAGCAGCCTGAAGACAGGAAAGGGCAGCGTGGCAAGTCCTGACCGCTCTGGCATCGTATAAAGCGCCCCGTCGGGGCCAATTGCCAAAGCCTCGAGTGCGGCATTGTCCTGAAATTCGGTGAATTCCGGTATTGTCATCAGTGGACCGTCAGCCGTGCCCGCCCCGCCAAAGCGGCGCACGCCCGGGGTCCATTCGAATGACACGTAAAACCCCCCGTCCTGATCAAGCGCCAGACCTTCGCTGTCGCTTTCCGCGCGGCGCAAGGGTTGTGCGTCGGGGCCGGTCAGGGGGGTGAACCTGTCTAGAGCAATGCCGCTGATCAACCCGTCAGTGCGCACAAACCTGCCCGAAGCCACGGCACCACCGTCGCTGATCGCGACAAAACCCGCGCCATCGTCCAGCACCTCAAGCGCGGAAAAGCCGCCAAAGCGTGCGTCATCCATTGTCCATGTATAGCTGCCGATCAAGGTGCTTTGCGCCACAGCAGGGGCCGCAAGACACGCGGCAAGGCCCAGAAGACTGCGCAGCACCTAGTTCGCGTTCAACACGGCAAGGCACTGGCCCGGCAGGTTCGCCATGGTCAGTTCGGGGCGTGGTGTGGGCGGTGGTGCATTGGGGTCGGGGGCTGGCGGGTTCAGGATACGGTCAACCCAGCCTTGGGCGTCTGCACACCCGTCACCGGGCGGTGGCGGGGGCTGGTTCGTGCAGCCTGCGGCACCATCGGGACAATTCAGACGGACATGGAAATGATAGTGATGGCCCCACCACGGTCTGACCTTGTTCAGCCAACTGCGGTCACCGGTGGCAGAGTTGCACATAGCCACTTTGGCACCGGGAAAGATAAAGATGCGCGCAACGCGCGGATCAGAGGCCGCCGCGCGGACAATCGCCTCGTGCTGGGGGGTCCAACGGTCGTTGGTAAAGGCACCCGCAGACCGGCGCATCGAGATCGAAGAGATATCCTCGCGTTCCTGCCGGCTGAGGTCCAGCCGCTCTGGCGGCAACATCCATACGTCAATATCCAGCCCGCTTTGATGGCTGCTATGGCCGGTCAACATCGGCCCGCCGCGCGGTTGGCTCATGTCGCCGATATAAAGCCCTTTCCATCCGTCCTGTGTCGCGGCAAAGCGGCTGAGGTCGCGGACGAAATCCAGCGCTACGGGCTGCGCCCAGTTGCGGTTGCGTGACAGGCGCATCGCCTGCCATGTCGGTCCGGTTTCCGCCAGTTGTTCGGCACCGGCCTGACACCCGCGGGCATAGCCGCCCAACGGTTGCGACGCTTGAAGTGATGCGGTTGGCACTGCGCCAAACAGGGTCTTTGCGACCCTTGTGTCGTTCACATTCTGCGAGGACAAGCTGACGACAGGCGGTTCTTCTGCCTGACATGCGGCCAGTCCGGCAATAAGGGCGATTGCTATGATGAAGCGGACCATTCTGCACGATCTCCGTCTTTGTTGACCCAGCGTAGCAAGAAAAGGCCAAACAGGAAAAGGAAGATTACAGGTAAAAAGCCCAATTGATTACTTCCCGTCATGATTGTGAACAATGTGATCAATGCGGGGGCAAGAAATGCAGTGGCTTTGCCGGTCAGCGCGAACAGACCAAAGGCCTCTGCGGGGCGTTCGGGGTGGGTGTGGCGCACCATCATCGAACGTGATGAAGCATAAAGCGCACCGCCCGCGCCGCCGATGCACACGCCACAGGTGTAGAAGACAAAGTCGGGCAAGCTTGATCCTGCGGGCAGGGGCACGCCGAAAAATGCCTCTCGGGACATGCTGACAATTGTGATCGATACGGCAACCAGCACCCAGACGCTGACACGAATAACGGGCTTTGGGCCATAACGCTGGTCACAAAGCCCCGAAACCCACGTGGTGATCGCTGCCGCAATGGCGGCGATGATGCCGAAAACGCCGATCTGGATTGTCTGCCAGTCCAGAACCAAAGCGGCATAGACCCCGCCAAAAGCATAAAGCGCGTTCAGCGCGTCACGGTAAAACATCGAACCCACGAGGAAATTCAACAGGCTCTTGCGATGAAAGACCGAGCGCAGGGTTTCCATCAACTCGCGCCAAACGGCACCCAACTGCGTTGATTTCCTGGCTGCCTTGGGATCGTCACGCACGAAAAGAAAGAAGGGGATGATGAAGATCACATACCAGATCGCAATAAAGGGACCGACAAAGCGTGTGCCTTCGCGCATCTCCGGATCAAGACCGAAAAGCGGTGGATTGCCCAGCAGGGTCACCCCCTGATCGTTCTCTGCCAGCAACAGCAACATGATGAAAAGGGAGGTCACCCCGCCCCAATACCCGAATGCGGCACCTGATCCGGAAATCCGCCCGACTTCTTC
>JBFEQR010000445.1:0-2342 GCA_041549425.1 Yoonia sp.
CGTCCATCGGGCGGGCGCGGTCGTGCGTTGGCGTGGCTTGAACCGCTGGCTGTGACATTGATTGTGAAAAACAATCGTTTTGCTGTCGTTTTTCCGTTGACGCCCCACACCAAGCTGATTATTCCGCCCCTCACGCGCGGTTGTAGCTCAGCTGGTTAGAGTACCGGCCTGTCACGCCGGGGGTCGCGGGTTCGAGCCCCGTCAACCGCGCCACTTTCCCTTTTGGTCGAATTTCGAAGTTGCCGTCCATCGGTGCTTTGATAGTGGTTGCAGCGAATGATGGTTTTGAGGCCACAGATGGGATTTTCTGTGTCGTCGTGAAGTCGGCCTTTTAGAAAAAGATAAGCTGATATGCTGCAGGCGCGACAAATGTTGGTCAGTTCCGCGCGCGAGATAGCAACTGCTGGTTCGTTGTGCGACTGCAAATTCTCCTGATGCTTGCTCGCTCCTTGCTATTTCTCTTGTCTGATCCGCTATTTGATCCATAATTGCGACTTCCGCGGATGGAGCCGTTCATGTCACAGATTTTGCAAATCGCTGCGATTGCCGCTGCAACCCTTGGTACAGGCGCTGCAACCCTCTCTGTGATGAATGAAGATATTCCCGACCTCGCTGTGCCGGAAGGTGATTGGACAGCGTCGGGTGCGTTGGATGGGATTACTTTCCAGATAAATGGTGAAGATCTGTCAAGTGGCGCAGAGCTGGAGGATGACATTGTCTTCCGCGATGGCATGTTCCAATCGGCCGATTGCGAACAATACTGCAATTTCGGCTGGTCCGATTACCAGACCAAGGAAATAGACGGGGTGATCCACTTTACGACCACAGCGATTTGCCCGGATGCCCCGCACACCGTGGTGTGGTATGGCACGGTCACGGGTGACGAGGTGGTGGTTGACGTTACCTGGACGACACGCCGCTGGTACTGGACCAACCAAATCCCAATGCGCGCGACTGGCGCGACAACCCAATCAGAAGCAGTGTCAGGCTAAGGCGCGCGCATGACGCCTGATCGGCTGACCTTGCCCAGCTTTATCCTGAAGATCGCTATCCTGGTCGGGGTCATCGTGCTGGGCACATGGGGCGTGCACATGATCCGTGACGCGCTGGACCTGCAGATCCGGCCCGAGAATGAACAGCAGGTCCATAAGGCCATCATGATCGGTGCCGTGGCCTATGTCGTGCTTCTGGCAATGCCGTTTGTACCGGGAGCAGAGATCGGCATCGCGCTGCTTGCGGGTTTCGGCGCAGCGATTGCACCACTCATCTACGTCTGCACGGTCGCCGCCATGATGCTGGCCTTTACGATCGGACGTTTCCTGCCCATCAGCGCGCTGGAGCGCGTCTTACGGTTACTCAGGATGCGACGTGCAGCCAAGTTGGTGGCCCGCGCCGCACCCCTGTCGAAAGACGAGCGCGTTGCGATGCTGCTCGAAGGGCAGTCAAAGCGCGTTCTTCGACTTGCCTTGCAGTATCGCTATCTCGCGATGGCGGTTGCCGTAAATACGCCCGGCAACTCCATCATCGGAGGTGGCGGCGGCATAATGATCATAGCAGGTCTGAGCGGAATTTTTACGCCTCTTGCGACCTTTCTGACGGTCATGCTTGCGGTTTCGCCAGTGCCATTGGCGGTTATTTTTCTAGGCCTTCAATTCTGAGATTCTTCCATCCACGCTGTCGGTCTTTACGTGTGAGGCCGTCCCAAAAGTAGACGTTGGTGCATGCGTCCAGACGGCACCAACGTCCCGCAAATCCGCCGTCTGCCCCGTCTTACCCCGTCATCGCATCCAGTATCCGTGCCCAGCTGCGGATGCCTTTGTGAAACGACGACAGGTCGTATTTTTCATTGGGTGAATGGATCTGGTCGTCGTCCTTGCCGAAACCGATCAGCATGGCGTCCATGCCGAGGATCTCCTTGAAGTGTCCTGCAATCGGGATCGAGCCGCCGCAGCCGACATAGGCTGCTGCGTTGGGCCATTCGTCCGACAGCGCCTTGCGCGCCTGATCGAACGCGGGATGTGTTGTGGTCATTTGCCCCGCCGCACTTGCGCCGTGGTCTTTCCAACTGACCGAGCAATCGGCAGGGATCATGTCTTCGACCATTTTGCGAAAATTCTTGCGGATCGCCAGTGGGTCTTGCGAGCCGACAAGGCGGAAGCTGATTTTGGCGCTGGCTTGCGATGGCAGGACCGTCTTGAAGCCGTCGCCGGTATACCCCGACCACATGCCGTTCACTTCGCAGGTGGGCCGTGACCAGATCATTTCCAAAGGCCTGCGCCCCTTTTCGCCGGCGGACTCTGACAGGCCAACGTCGCCCAGAAATGCTTTTTCATCGAACTTCA
>JBFEQR010000446.1:0-2330 GCA_041549425.1 Yoonia sp.
AGTTGCTGTGCTTTTTCTGTGGTCCTGTTCCAAATCATGATCTGGCTCAGGTTCGCAAAGGTCTGACGGTAAGCCCGGATCACATTTTCTGCGACCCGCCCGGCCCCTATAACAAGCATCGATTGGCTGTCTGGCCGCGCCAGATACCGCGCGCCCAGGGCAGAATCTGCGGCAGTTTTCAAATCTGTCACAAGATCACTATCGATAACGGCCCGTACCGCGCCACTCACTTCGTCAAAAACCAGCATGCCGCCCTGAATGGACGGCAGGCCACGACTGGCATTATCTGGCACGACTGTGACGCTTTTTACGCCGCAGCCAATGCCCTCAATCCGAGCCGCCCGGCTTAACAGTGTATTCGTGGGCGGCCCCAGAAACACATCTTCCACCTGCGCTGCGGGCAGCGCATGCCCCGCATCAATCGCATTGATATAGATCGACCAATCAATGTCAGAGGCGATGTCGCTCCGGCCGACAGTTTTCACGATTTTACAACCTTCATGAACTCTTTGGTGATCTCATGCTGTGGGTTGTCGAACATTTGGTCCGGTGTGCCCTGTTCAACAATCTGCCCCGCAGCCATCAGGATCACGCGGTCTGCGACCGATTTGGCAAAGCCCATCTCATGGGTCACGCAAACGATGGTCATGTTCTCACGCGCCAACTCTTGCATGACGTCTAACACCTCTGAAATCATCTCGGGGTCCAAGGCCGAAGTCGGTTCGTCAAACAACATGACTTCGGGCTTAAGGCAAAGCGCACGGGCCAGCGCCACGCGTTGCTGCTGACCACCCGACAGCTGATCGGGGTATTTCTCCATATGGATGTCAACGTGCATTTTCTTTAGTTGATCAGTGGCCTCAACGGTGGCCGCTGTGCGGTCGCGACCTAGCGATCGCACCTGCGGCAGTACGCAGTTTTCAAGGATAGTCAGATGCGGAAACAGGTTGAAACTTTGGAACACCATGCCAACCCTTTTGCGCACACGATCCAGTTCTTTGGTGTCGTCACCAACGGTGTGGCCAAGGACATCAAGCGTCCCATCGGTGTAGCTTTCCAGACCGTTCATGCAGCGGATAAGCGTCGATTTACCAGACCCCGACGGGCCGCAGATCACCAGTGTTTCACCGTCTGCCACATCAAGGCTGACGTTCTTCAGGGCATGAAACGCCCCGTAGTGCTTGTTCAAACCGTTGATCGAGATTGCTGAATTATGCATGTCCGAGCCTCATACGTGTTTCAAGCCAACTGCCGTATCGCGACAGACCAAAGACGAAAACAAAGTAGATCAAGGCGAGAAAGACGTAGACCTCGACATACTGGTTCCCCCATTCGCCACTACCGATTGCGGCATTGCCCGAGGCCATCACTTCGAAGAACCCAATGATCGTTACGATCGACGTTTCCTTAAAAGTGATGACGGCTTGATTGATTGTGGATGGCAATGTGTTGCGAAACGCCTGTGGAAGCAGAATATCAACGACCAGCGACCAATATGGCATACCAAGTGCGACTGCCGCTTCCTCCTGACCTTGCGATGTAGATTGCATCCCCGCGCGCAAGATCTCAGCCTGATAAGCGGCAAAGAAAAGCGCAAAGGCAATGATCACGCGGCTGAGCTTGCTGCCCTGAATTTGCTCTGGCACCAGCAGCGGCACTACGACGGCGGCGGCGAACAAGATTGTGAGCAAGGGCAGCGACCGGAAGAGATCAATGAACAATCCCGTTCCTTTCGCGATCACTGGCAGGCTCGAGCGACGCCCAAGGGCCAGCAACACCGCAAGTGGCATGCCCAGAATGAAGACGCCGCAAAAGATAAACAGCGTCAGCGACAACCCGCCCCACTGTTCCGAGCGCACCAATTCCAAGCCAAAGAACCCACCGCGCATCATCAAGATGAACAGACCAAACCCGACAACCCACAAAGTGGGCAGCCGACGGACTGACCAGAAAGACGGCACACAGGACAGCACCATTGTTGCAACAACAATGAGGCAGGCAATGGCTGAACGCCATTGTTCTTCGTAGGGGTAGAGGCCGAACAGGATCAGCCGTCCGCGATCTTGAATGACGGCCCAACAGGCGCCTGCGCCATGACCGCATTGCTCTTTATCCGCGACCGTCCAGACCGCGTCCAGGATGGCCCAATCGAACACGGCGTTCACGGTCCAAAGGATCAATGCCCCAAGAACGATTGAAAGGACGGCGTCATACCAAGTCGCAAAGAAATGGCGTCGGGCCCAGGCGAGTGGTCCAGTTGCGCGGGTCGGCGCGGTGACTGCATCCACCATTATCAGCTCCTTCCCTTGAGTTTAATTCGGTCATTCAAC
>JBFEQR010000447.1:0-2307 GCA_041549425.1 Yoonia sp.
TAGATGGGTTCATCATAGATGCCCGTCGCCATGATCGTCAGCGGGTGCATGGCTTCGTCCAGACGCAATCCTTCGACATAGGGAAAGTCCAGAACACGGCGCTGCACGCCGACCATGTTCTCGGGCTGCACAACCGTTTCAAAGGCCACATACCGCGCGCCCGACTTTACACCGACCTTGTTGAGGATATCGGCCAGTTCAATCCCGTTCCACGGGATTACCATCGACCACGCCTCGACACAGCGGAAGCGGTACAGCCGGTCCTCGACCGACAGACCCGCCAGAAGATCGCCCAGCGCATAGTCACCCGGCCTGTCGACCATACCATCCACCTTGATCGACCACGGCGAGGTCACCAGCTTGTGCGCATTTGCGGCGGGGTCATTCTTGCCGGTGCCGAATTCGTAGAAGTTGTTGTAGCTGGTAATCTCTTCCAGCGTGTTCGGCTCAAGCGCGCCTTGGGCGGACGCGCCGCCCGCAAGGCCAATGGCCCCAAGACCGCCCATGCCCGCCAAAATCTGACGACGGTTCAGATAGGCCGCCTTTGGTGTGATGTCCTTGGTCGTCAGGTCGTTGGTCCAGCGATATGCCATGTCGGGCTCCGTTCAATTGCGTCTGTCTGATCATATAAGCCAGAATTATTGAAAGGTGTCTCACGATGCCGCCAGATCATTGAAATGTTCCAGAATTCACCCCTTTTGATCACAAGAACTCACACGGGTGTGACTGGAAAACGGAAATGGCACAGGCTTAGGCGGCACGGGCAACAGATCAAGCCCGCATGAAGCGAATTTGATGATGAACCATCCTGCATCGAGGGCGTAGAAAGCCCGATGCCACAAGACAAAGGCATCTTCATATCAATGGAGAAAACTATGCTACGCAGAACTTTTATCGCACTTTCCACAACAGCCGCTCTTGCGACATCCGCATTTGCGGCTGGTCATTCCAAAGACATCGTCGATACGGCCGTTGACGCGGGCAGCTTTACAACTCTGGTCGCCGCAGTTGAGGCGGCAGGTCTGGTCGAGACCTTGAAAGGTGACGGGCCATTCACTGTTTTCGCACCAACTGACGAAGCTTTCGCCGCACTGCCTGCAGGCACAGTCGAAGGCCTGCTGGAAGACCCAGAAGCGCTCGCGGCGATTCTGACCTATCACGTCGTGCCAGGCAAAGTGATGTCTACAGACCTGAGCAACAACATGATGGCGACAACCGTGAACGGTGCTGACGTGACAATCATGGCCGAAGGTGGCGTCACAGTTAATGGCGCGAATGTTGTCACAGCCGATATCGAAGCCTCGAACGGTGTGATCCATGTGATCGATGCGGTGATCCTGCGGCAATAAGCTTCGCTTTGGTACACCGAAAGCCCCAGCCCCGCGCTGGGGCTTTTCTATGTCGCGATATAACGGTCGCGCCGGTGATTGATCGCGATGATCAGGTTCAGGACGACCGCGCCCAGAAGAGAGTAGGCAACGATTACCGGATCGAACAGAAAGAACGCCAATCCAAACAGACACCCGTCAAAGATCAGTTGCACCCATCCGGCCCGAAATCCGGTGCTGTCCTGAATTAGCAAGGCGATCACACCCAATCCCCCCAACGAACCATTGTGTCGAAACAACGCAAGCAGGCCCAATCCGGTCAGCGCCCCGAATGTCAACGCACCCAAAAGCGGGTCGAGGTATTAAAACACCATGCCCATCGGGATCACCGTAGTCAGAACCGAAAGCAGCGTGACCGAGATCAATGATTTCAGAGTGAACGCCGTGCCCAATCGTCGCCATGCCAGCGCATAAAAGGGAATGTTCACCAAAAAGAACACAAGACCAAAGGAATATCCGCTCAGATACGAAATGATGACGGCGATCCCCGCTGTCTGGCCAGTAATCAAACCCACCGTCGTGAGCAGATGAACACCCACGCCAGCCAGAAAGACGCCAAGCGAGATGCCTTGAATATCATCAAGAAGGGAATGTGCGGTTATGGGGTGTTGATCTGACATGGCCCCTACATAGGGCAGCATTCCTGACCTACAAGGGAAATCGTCGGCTCACGCCCGGTGATTTGCGCCGGTGCGAAAAAAAGGGCGCTCGAAAGCGCCCTTTTGCTTGTTTAATGCACAACCGCATCTTGTGGCGGCTGCCTGTTGCTGGATGACACGCGGTCACCGACAAGCAAACCATCAGCGCCAGCACTGACGCTGACCGTGTCACCGTCCATGACGTCACCGGCCAGAATCATCTCGGCCAGTTGGTCCTGCAAGGCGCGCTGGATCACCCGCTTGAGCGGTCGCGCACCGAA
>JBFEQR010000448.1:0-2305 GCA_041549425.1 Yoonia sp.
AAGGTCAAGATTATGGCCCCGCGTGAGGCGACAACACGGTCGTTCGAGATCATCTACAAGGGCGACAACACCATTGCTGTTACCGGCAACGTGCTGCGCGACTATCTGACCGATCTGTTTCCGATCCTTGAGGTGGGCACATCGGCCAAGATGCTGTCTGTGGTGGGCCTGATGGCGCAAAAGGCCGAAGAATACGGATCGCACCCCACTACATTTGAAATTCCCTATGCCGGTACCGTCCGTATCATCGCGGGCAATGGTGACGTCTTGCACACGCATGAAGTCGAAGCGGGGGATATCTGGCGCATGGCCTCTGCCCGCAAGGCGCCGATTGAAAACTGGATCCAGCTGGCGCTTGACCGCATGGCGACAACAGGGTTCGAGACGATCTTCTGGCTGGACCGCAACCGTGCCCATGACGCAGAACTGCTGAAGTATGTCGAACCTGCCTTGGAAAAGGCAGGTGTGGCCGACAAGGTCAAGATTATGGCCCCGCGTGAGGCGACAACACGGTCGTTCGAGATCATCTACAAG
The DNA here is from genome assembly GCA_041549425.1 of Yoonia sp. GTDB lineage: Bacteria > Pseudomonadota > Alphaproteobacteria > Rhodobacterales > Rhodobacteraceae > Yoonia. Next base: position 535 of record JBFEQR010000448.1, read on the forward strand.
GGCGACAACACCATTGCTGTTACCGGCAACGTGCTGCGCGACTATCTGACCGATCTGTTCCCGATCCTTGAAGTCGGCACATCGGCCAAGATGCTGTCTGTGGTGGGCCTGATGAATGGCGGTGGTCTGTTTGAAACGGGCGCGGGCGGCTCTGCGCCCAAGCACGTGGAACAGCTGGTTGATGAAAATCACCTGCGCTGGGATTCACTGGGTGAATTCTGCGCGCTGGGCGAAAGCCTGCGGTTCCTTGCAGCGTCCCAGGACAAAGCTGTGGCGGCGATCATGGGTGACGCTGTTGATGCGGCCACCGAAAAGCTGTTGTCCGAAGGCCATTCGCCACAACGCAAGGTCGGCCAGCCCGACAACCGCCAAAGCCATTACTGGTTTGCCCGCTTCTGGGCCGAGGCTTTGGCCGCGCAAACGCAGGATGCCGCGATTGCCGCGACCTTTGCCCCGATTGCGGCTGATCTGGCTGCCAACGAAGCTGCAATTCTTGCGGAATTGTCTGCCGTTCAGGGCCAGCCGGTTGATTTGGGCGGCTACTATCACCCGTCCGATGAAAAGGCAGCGGCCGCAATGCGCCCGTCCGCCACGCTGAACGGCATCATCGGTTAATCATGCGTCGGGCAGGCCCCGTGCCTGCCCGGACCGCACAGCCGGACAACAAAGGGCTTGATCCACACGTGATTTGTGTTGATCTGACACTGGACACCCCGACAGTCGGTTGGCGGGCTCCGGCAAGGATCAAAGACAGCGATGGCGCATGACCCCACGTCCGATACGCGCAGGCCGCGCCTGATCCGGCCACAGCTAAGCGGTGTTCTTGTGCCGCCTGATGCCCCCTACGCGCGTGACATGCCCCTGCCGGCAGATCGCAGGGACGCCAAATATATCGAAAACTACGACACCCGCACGCTGATCTATGATGCCGTTTCGGATGGCACGCGCATCAGCCTGTTCTGTCCGCGTCTGTTCAATCTGTGGCCGCTTTTGCGCGACGGGCTGCGTCTGAACGGGGCGCCGGTGCGGGTGCGCCGTCACCGCACGTTGCGGTTCGAACGTCTTGATCTGCCAAAAGGTGCCTTTGGCGACCTGACCGTAGAGATTGACGGGACCGTCCTGCCTGTGTCTGTCCATCAGGAGGAAGGCGCAACTTTTGCCGGGCTTGATGTGATGATCGCCATGGTCAAGAACACGCCCGCGCAGTGGATCGTCGATTGGGCAAACTATCATCACGCGGCCCATGGCACCCAAGGTCTGATCCTGTTGGACAACGGGTCCGAGCCGGAGATGCTGGAGGCTGCTGTCGCGGCACTTGAGACCGAAACGGCATTGCAGCAGATCGCTGTCGTTTCCGCGCCCTTCCCTTATGGCGGCAACGCGGGTGGGCGTTTTGTAGCGCCTGCCAAGTTCTTGCAGGTGGCAATGCTGAACCTGATGCGCGCGCGGTTCTTTGGCAAGGCGCGCGGCATCCTGTCGGTGGACGTCGATGAATTTGTACAGCCCATGCCTGCAGCCAGCGCCCATCGCACCGTCTATGATCTGGCCCGCAGCAAGGCTGTTGGCTGCGTAACTTTTACAGGGGAATGGGCCTTTGCAGAGAACGCCCAAGGCCCGACACGCCAGCGCGGGCATAGCCTGACGGACCCGTCGCAACTGGTCAAAAATCCCAAATGGTGCATCGTGCCGCGGTCTTTGGCGGATCGGTTCGTGCTGGCTGTGCATCGACCTGCGGGTCCGTTGCTGCCGTTGACGCGCGAAAAAGGGATTG
>JBFEQR010000449.1:0-2296 GCA_041549425.1 Yoonia sp.
CGAATTCATGGACCGCCCCTGTATCGAGGCGACCGAAGCCTTCGCCAAGGCCGGCTATCCGATGTGCGAGGCGCTTTTGATTGTCGAGGTCGAAGGCTCTGACGCGGAAATCGATGCGCAACTGAAGCTGATCATGGAAATCGCGGCCAGCCACAATCCTGTCGAACTGCGCGAAGCCAAAAGTGCCGAAGAAGCGGGCCGCATCTGGCTGGGCCGCAAGTCCGCTTTTGGCGCGATGGGCCAGATCAACGATTACATGTGTCTTGACGGGACGATCCCTGTGTCATCCCTGCCTTTCGTGCTGCGCCGTATCGGCGAAATGTCCAAGGAGTTCGGCCTTGATGTGGGCAACGTGTTCCATGCAGGCGACGGGAACATGCACCCGCTGATCCTGTTTGACGCCAACAAACCCGGTGATCTGGAGTTGTGCGAAGAATTTGGCGCCGAGATCCTGAAGCTTTGTGTCGAGGTGGGCGGTTGCCTGACCGGCGAACATGGTGTGGGCATCGAAAAGCGCGACCTGATGAATGTGCAATATGCCCCCGCCGATCTGGAGGCGCAGATGGCGATCAAGGATATCTTTGATCCGGCATGGTTGCTGAATGCGGCGAAAGTCTTTCCGCTGGCCAACTCGGAATCCCGCCGCGCAGCATAGAAAGGGGCTTTGCCCCCGCCCCGTTCCGGGGCTCCCCCAGGATATTTTTACTCTGAAGAAGCCGGATATGACCCCCAAGACCGAAGAAGAGCTTGCCCAGATCATCACAGGGGCCACGGGTCCCTTGCGCATTCAGGGGGGTGGCACACGCCCGATTGGCAAATGCGACGGTGACACCTTGCAGACGACAGCGCTGAGCGGGATTTCCCTTTATGAACCTGGTGCGTTGACCGTTGTGGCCGGTGCCGGCACGCCGATTGCCGAGGTCGAAAAGGCCCTTGCTGCCGAAAACCAGCGGCTGGCATTTGAACCGATGGATCATCGCGTGTTGCTGGGCAGCACAGGCACGCCGACGCTGGGTGGCATGGTGGCCGCCAATGTTTCAGGCCCGCGCCGGATTTCCGTGGGAGCCTGCCGTGATTTCATGCTGGGCGTCCGGTTCGTCGACGGTGCGGGAAACATCGTCAAGAACGGCGGCCGTGTGATGAAGAACGTCACAGGCTATGATCTGGTCAAGCTGATGACCGGTGCTTATGGCACCTTGGGCGTGCTGACGGAAGTTTCCCTTAAAGTGTTGCCCGATGTCGAAACCAGCGCCACCGTCCAATTGCACGGCCTGTCTGATGCGGTGGCCATCAACGCCATGTCTGCCGCGCTGGGATCGCCTTTTGAAGCGACCGGCGTTGCGCACTTTCCCAAAGCAGGTTCTGGCGATCCGCTTACCATGATCCGTGTCGAGGGCTTTGAGGCCTCTGTTGCCTACCGCGCTGAAAAACTGCAGGCGCTGCTGGCCCCCTTCGGTGAAGCCACGATCGCGCAGGGCGACACAGTAGACTGGAAAGCGGTCCGCGATGTCGCCACCTTTGCCAACCAGCAGGGCGATGTCTGGCGGTTTTCGGTCAAGCCCTCCGACGCGGCAGAGATTGTCGCGAAGATGGACGCGAAAGCGGTGCAATATGATTGGGGTGGCGGCCTGATCTGGGCGCTGTCCGATACAGGCCGCGACCTACGCGCCGCTGTCGGACCCTTTGATGGCCATGCGACACTGATCCGCGGCGACGTGGATGTTCCGACTTTTCAACCCGAAGCCCCTGCCCTTGCGGCGATCACTTCAGGCCTGCGCGCCAAGTTCGATCCACGTGGCATCCTTAACCACGGGATCATGAGCTAATGCAAACGACCTTTACCCCAGACCAACTCAAAGATCCTGCAATCCAGCGATCGAACGAGATCCTGCGCTCTTGCGTGCATTGCGGATTTTGCACGGCGACCTGTCCGACCTATCAGGTTCTGGGTGACGAGTTGGACAGCCCGCGTGGCCGGATTTACCTGATCAAGGATATGCTCGAGAACGAGCGCAAGCCGGACGAAAAGACGGTCAAGCATATCGACCGCTGCCTGTCCTGTCTGGCCTGCATGACCACATGCCCCTCTGGCGTGCATTATATGCATCTGGTCGACCATGCCCGCGCATATATCGAAAAGAACTATGACAGGCCGTTCTCGGACCGCGCCCTGCGGTGGGTTCTGGCGCGTATCCTGCCCTCTCCGATGCGGTTTCGTGTGGCGCTTCTTGGCGCCAAGATCGGGCGGCCGTTTGCGCGCCTGATGCCGGATGCCCGTTTACGTGCCATGCTGGAG
>JBFEQR010000450.1:0-2237 GCA_041549425.1 Yoonia sp.
CTGGAACCGGCTCAGCAACGGTGTGTCCGAAACGCTCGTGCTGCATGTCAAAGGGCGTCAGGTGGAACTGCCCGATTTTCACAACGGCGTCGCGCGTGCGCGGTTTTTTGACCTTTGCGGAAAGCCGTTGGGTCCTGCCGATTACCTCGCGCTTGCCGATGCGGTGCGGGTGCTTATTCTGGAGGATATCCCCGCGCTCTCACGCCATAATTTCAACGAGGCCAAGCGCTTCGTGACCCTGATCGACGCGCTTTATGAGGCCAAGGTCCAGCTGATCTGCAGCGCGGCTGCGACGCCGGAAATGCTTTATATCGAAGGCACAGGCACCTTTGAATTCGAGCGCACGGCAAGCCGTCTGCGCGAAATGCAGTCGGACGACTGGATGGCGCAGGGGGCTGGTCCTAAAGCGGTTTGAAGCTGTCGGATTTGGGATCGTAGCCTTCAAGACTGCCTTCGCCGATATCGTTCCAGAGGCCATGAACGGACAGGCGTTCGCTGTCCACAGCCGCCTTGACGAAGGGGAACGTCATCAGGTTTTGCAGCGAAATCACCACCGACTTTTTCTCCAATGACCGCTTGCGTTCGGCATCGTCACCATCGGGCAGTGCGGCAAATCCGGGGCGCAGGATATCCATCCAGCGACCTACAAAACTGCTGGCTTCTTCCAGTTCGGGCGCTTTGCCCGAACACATGTTATAGCAACCCTCGACCCCGCCGCAGCCCGAATGCCCCAGCACAATCAGATGCGCGACTTTCAGGCCCGTGATCGCGTACTCTACCGCCGCCGAAGTGCCGTGATGATGCCCGTCAGGATTAAACGGCGGAACAAGGTTCGCGATATTGCGGTGAATAAAGAATTCGCCCTGATCGGCCCCGAAAATCGACGTGACATGCACACGGCTGTCACAACAAGAGATGACCATCGAACGCGGATGCTGCCCGTCTTCGGCAAGCCTGCGGTACCAGCCACGGTTTTCTGTATAAACGGTGGCCTTCCAACCGTGGTAACGGTTGACGAGATAGGCCGGAAGGGGGCGGGCATGATGCATTTTTTTGGTCTTTCGCGTCGTTGGGTTCTGGATACGTCGCATTTTTCCGGAATTCGAGCAATTTCTGTGTCGGAAATCAACCTTCTGAAAACCTTGTGTCGGTATGGCAGTGCATATGAAGAACATTACCCCCTTTCCGCGCAGGGCACGGACACACTCACCAGATGTTGTTGTGCTGGACTGTACGCTTCAACTGCACTTTGATCCAGAACCGCTGCGGCGGCTGTTTGCACATAAGGAATTGCATGTCGCCGAAGAGGCTGTTTGCCGCTTGCTCGAAGATATTGCGCTGCGTCTTGACGCGTTGCAACGCGGTTTGGCTGTTTCCGCCTTTGGCGAGATGCAGCAACCGGCAAAGCGGATTGCCATGATGGCCCGTGAACTGGGGCTGATCGAGGTTGCCAATGCCGCCGATCATGTGGGCACCTGTTTGGCACAGGCTGACGGCGTCGCGATTGAATCGGTCATTGCGCGGCTGGAACGGGGGTTCGACCTAGCCGTCAGCGAAATCTGGAGCCTGCGGGACCTTTGAACCCCGACAGTGGGGTCTTGCGGACCGGCTGTGGCCCGTTAGGTTGTGGTATAAATCACCATGACAGGACGTTCCATGACACTTGCCTTTGCCGATGCAACCGATGCCGCAACACCGATCCACGTCGTTCCGGCTGACGGGTTGGAGGATGCCTTGGCGGCACTATCGCCTGCACATCAGGCATGGGCCAAAGCGCAGGGATTTCAGGGCGGGCTTGGCCAGATACTTGCCTTCCCCGACGATGCGGGCGCGGTTTCGCAGGTTCTTGTTGGCTACGGCACGGCGGCCAAACGCGCACGCGGGCGGTTTCACATGGGCGCTGTCGCGGCAAAGCTGCCGCAAGGTGTCTACCGGATTGCCAGCGGTCTTGAAGGGCCGGAACTGGAAGAGGCTGCTTTGGCGTGGCTGTTCGCGGGATACCGTTTTGACCGCTACTCTGGCCCTGCCGATGAAATCGCGGGGCTGGTGGCGCCGGATGGTGTGGATGCCGACCGGATCGCAACAATCGCACAGGGTGAGGCGCTGACGCGCGACCTGATCAACACACCCGCCTCTGATATGGGACCGGACGAGCTGGAAGAGGCCGCGCGCGCATTGGCCAACGAACATGATGCCGCGATTAGGGTGACCACCGGTGACGATCTGATCATGGCCAA
>JBFEQR010000451.1:0-2233 GCA_041549425.1 Yoonia sp.
CATCGGGTCAAGCATTTCGACACCGTCGCCAACCAGTTGCATCAGGTCCTTGTCAGAGGACACGATGGTCACCCGCCCACCGGCATCGCGCGCCTGATGGGCAAGGGTGGCGATGATATCGTCGGCCTCGAAGCCTTCCATTTCCTCGCAGGCAATGTTGAAGGCCTTGGTCGCCACACGTGTCAGTGGGATTTGCGGACGCAGGTCTTCCGGCATGGCCTCGCGGTTGGCCTTGTACTGGTCATACATGTCGTTGCGGAAAGTATGGCTGCCTTTGTCAAAGATCACCGCAACGTGGGTCGCGGCGTCAGCGCCGTTGTTTCCGTCGACATAGCGCTGGAGCATATTCACAAATCCGCTGACCGCGCCAACGGGCAAGCCATCGGCCTTGCGCGTCAGCGGGGGCAGCGCATGATAGGCGCGGAAAATGAACGCTGATCCGTCGATCAGATGCAGGTGACAGCCTTTGCCGAACGCCATGTTGGACCCCCCTTTTGGTATGTCCCAACACCTAGCGCGCGGCACGTCAGGGGTCTAGTGGGCGGCCTGAATGAAGGTCCCGTTTTGCAGGTCTTTCATCGCTTTGCGCAGCTCGGCCTGTGTGTTCATCACGATCGGCCCGTGCCACGCGACAGGTTCCTGAATAGGACGCCCCGCCACCAGCAAAAAGCGCACGCCCTCGGGGCCTGCCTGCACCGTCACATCATCCCCGTTGCCAAAGCGCACCAATGTCCGGTTGCCGGTCATGTCGCGGATGTTCACCTCTTGGCCAGCGACTTCTTTTTCGACGCGCACACCAACCGGATCGGCCGCATCGACAAAACGCCCAGCGCCCGCAAAGACATAGGCAAACGCGTTGGCGCGGGTATCCACCGGCAAGGTCTTGCGCCCGTTTGGCGGCACCGACACATCCAGATAAAGCGGATCAGCGGCGATCCCGTCGACAGGTCCGGCCTTGCCCCAGAAATTTCCGGTAATCACCTTCACCCGTGTGCCGTCATCGTCAATGATCTCGGGCACATCATCGCCCGCGATGTCCTGATAGCGCGGCGCAGTCATCTTCAGCGATGACGGCAGGTTCGCCCAAAGCTGGAACCCGTGCATCTGGCCCGCCGCATTCCCCTTGGGCATTTCCTGATGCAGGATGCCGGAACCGGATGTCATCCACTGCACCGAACCGGCCCCCAAAGTACCGCGATTGCCAAGGCTGTCGCCGTGTTCAACCTCGCCTTCCAGAACATAGGTGATCGTTTCGATCCCGCGGTGGGGATGCCAAGGAAAACCGCGTTCGTAATGTTCGGGAATATCGTTGCGGAAATCGTCCAGCAGCAGGAAAGGATCGCTTTCGGCCGGATCACCAAAGCCGAAGACGCGGTGCAAATGCACGCCCGCACCTTCCATCGTAGGTTGGGCTTGCACTGTTTTCGTGACGGGGCGGAATGTCATGGCGGCTCTCCTATCTCTTACGATAGGGATATAGCGCCTGCAGCCTTGTCGGCAAATGCACAGGGACGAACAGCCTGTGTGCGCAAATGGTTCAGACCTTACCTTCGAAGTCCTTATGCACCAGCTTTGCGTCGCAATAGGGACATTCGATCCAGCCATGCTCTTGCGGGATTTGCAGCCAAACGCGCGGATGGCCCAGCGCGCCTTCGCCGCCGTCACAGGCCACGCGCCAGTCGTGAACGATCTTGGTCTCGGGTGCGGGTGTGGACATGAACTTACCTGTCTGGTTGCCGCGGGCCACTGCCCGCCTTAGATGAAGCCTACATACCGCAGCTGCGGCACGGGGGAAAGACAACATGACCGACAATGCGATAGAAATTCACGGGCTAAAAAAGACTTATGCCGCCACGGGACGCAGTGCGGCCAAGGAGGCGCTGAAAGGCATCGACCTCACAATCCCGCGCGGATCAATTTTCGGGCTGCTCGGGCCGAACGGCGCAGGCAAGTCGACGCTGATCAATATCCTTGCCGGTTTGGTCGTCAAATCAGCCGGTAGCGTGAAAATCTGGGGCTTTGATCAGGACAAGAACCCCCGTCAATCGCGCGCCGCCATCGGCGTGATGCCGCAAGAACCACATCTTGATCCGTTCTTCACCCCCGCGGGATCGCTTGATGTGCAGGCAGGGCTTTACGGCGTGCCCAAATCACAGCGCAAAACCGCCGAGATCCTTGAGCTGATCGGCTTGACGGACAAGGCGAATGCCTATGCGCGCTCACTCTCTGGCGG
>JBFEQR010000452.1:0-2228 GCA_041549425.1 Yoonia sp.
CCCGTCGTAGTTGTCGCGAAAATCAACGCTGTCTTCTGACAAACCTTCCAGCAGCGCCTCGGCTGCGGCGGTCATCCGTGCCTCGGTGTAGCGGGACGCGGCAGGGTTATCGCCGTCGATATTGCCAAAGTTGCCTTGGCCGTCGACCAGCGGGTAGCGCACGTTAAAGTCCTGCGCCAGACGCGCCATCGCGTCATAGATGGCGGCATCGCCGTGCGGGTGGAAATCACCCATGGTGTCGCCGCTGATCTTGGCGGACTTCAGGAAACCACCGGTCGGCGACAATCGCAGGCGCGACATGGCGTAAAGAATGCGGCGATGCACCGGTTTCAAACCGTCACGCGCATCGGGCAAGGCGCGGTGCATGATCGTGGACAACGCATAGGTCAGATAGCGGTCGCCAATGGCGCGCCGCAGGCTTTCGGTCACGTCGTTGGGGCCCAGTTCGGTTTCGCTATCATCACTCATGACCAATGGTTTAGCGACCGATGAATCTGGCGTAAAGCGGCTATCTGTTGGCAGGGAAGCGCCACTTGGCTGCAGCGCCCCTTGTCAGCCTGCCCAGATGCCGCCAAAGAGTGGACATGACACAGAAATCCATCCTGATTACCGGATCATCCACCGGCATCGGCTATGACGCAGCCCACGGTCTGCGCGCCGCCGGATGGCGCGTCTTTGCCAGTTGCCGCAAACCCGAAGACTGCGCACGCCTGCAAGCCGAAGGCTTTGAAAGCCCGCTGATCGATTACACCGGCGCCGACACCATCGTGAACGGTCTTGCCGAAACGCTGGAGGCCACAGGCGGCACGCTGGACGCGCTTTATAACAATGGCGCATTCGCCTGTCCCGGGGCTGTCGAAGATCTGCCAACCGGTGCCCTGCGCGAGATTTTCGAAACCAACCTTTTCGGCTGGCACGAACTGACGCGGCTGGTCATTCCGGTGATGCGCGCGCAGGGGCACGGGCGGATCGTGAACTGTTCCTCGGTTCTGGGCTTTGTGGGGTTCAAATGGCGCGGGGCCTATGTGGCGACAAAATATGCGCTTGAGGGGCTGACGGATGTGTTGCGGCTTGAAATGGCGCACACCGGTATCAAGGTCATTCTGATCGAACCGGGGCCGATCACCTCGCAGTTCCGGCATAATGCCGTGCCGCATTTCGAAAAATGGATCGATTGGGAAAACTCGGCGCGGCGCGATGCCTACCGCGAAGAGCTGGAACGCCTTTATACCGAAACCGGACCCGCCCGATTTGAACTGCCCGCCAGCGCGGTCACCCGCAAACTGCTGCACGCGGTGACTTCTGCCCGCCCCAAGCCCCGCTATTACGCGACCAAACCCACCTACATGATGGGGCTGATGAAGCGGATTTTGTCCACGCGCGCCCTTGATGCCATTCTTTTGAGAGGCTGAGGCTTTCCTTCGGCCGGTGACCTGCTACATGCGAGGGTGACAAGAGAGAAGGGCAAAAACCATGGCTGATGATCCACTTTTCTGGGTGATGTCGATTGCGGTGCTGGCTGTGGTGGCCATCTTGATGCTTGGCATCGGGTCATTCGGCAAGGGCGGCGAATTCAACCGCAAGAACGCCAACAAGATCATGCGCTGGCGCATTGGCGCACAACTGATCGCAGTCCTTCTGATCCTGTTATTTGTATATTTGCGCGGCGAAGGGTCCTGATCTGATGGTAGTTCTCAATAAAATCTACACCAAAACAGGCGACGCGGGGGAAACCGCACTTGGCAATGGCAGCCGTGTGGCCAAGCATTCGATGCGGGTCACATCCTATGGCACGGTGGACGAAACCAACGCGACCGTCGGCATGGCGCGCCTGCACGCAAGCGGCGAACTTGATGCGCAACTGGCGATGATCCAGAACGATCTGTTCGATCTGGGCGCGGACCTTTGCCGCCCCGACATGGAAAAAGACGGAGAGGCGGAATATCCGGTGCTGCGCATGACCGATGCGCAGGTCGAACGGCTGGAAAGCCAGATCGACGCAATGACCAAGAAAGTAGAACCCCTGCGCAGCTTTATCCTGCCCGGCGGGTCGGCTTTGGCCGCGCATTTGCACCTGTGCCGGACCGTGTCACGGCGGGCCGAACGGCTGACGGTCGAGCTTGCCACCATGGAATCAGTGAACCCTGCGGCGGTGAAATACCTGAACCGTTTGTCGGATTGGTGTTTTCAGGCCGCGCGGATCGCCAATGACAACGGCAAGAACGACG
>JBFEQR010000453.1:0-2228 GCA_041549425.1 Yoonia sp.
GCCCATCTCGGACAACCAGCCGCCGCCCCACTGCCAGGAACCGGAAATCGGGTACATAAAGCCGGTCAGAACAACGACGAAGATCAGGAATGGCCACAGCTTGATGCGTTCAGCCAGCGCACCCGATACGATCGACGCGGTCGCTGCAACGAACATCAGCTGGAAAAAGAAGTCGGACGCAACAGACGCATAGTCAAGTGCAGCTTCGTCGGCAGCCAGACCAACAGGCTCCAGAACGGTCGGTACAAAGTTGAAGGCAAAGAAGCCGTTGAACTCGCCCGGGTACATCAGGTTGAAGCCCACGAGCCAGTACATCAATGACGCGATAGAGAAGAGCGCAATGTTCTTGGTCAGCTGCATCGTGACGTTCTTGGAACGCACCAGACCTGCCTCAAGCATGGCAAAACCGGCTGCCATCCAGAACACGAGGAAGCCACCAACCAGAAACAACAGCGTTGTCATGATGTAGGGGCCGATTTCATCAAAGCCGGGGGCAGCATCCTGCGCCAGCGCGAGGGTCGGAAGCAACGTCAACGCCGCGCCAACCGAAAGAAGTTTAGTCAGTTTCATCTGTTTGTCCCTTAGGTTCACGCGATCAAATCGCGTCATCATTCATCTCGCCGGTCCGCACCCGCAGGGCGCTTTCCACGTCGAGGACGAAAATCTTACCGTCACCGATTTTCTCGGTCTTGGCAGTAGAAGCGATCGTTTGAACGACCTGATCGGCCAGGCTGTCCTGAACGACGATCTCCAGCTTCACCTTCGGCACAAAATTCACGGCGTATTCCGCGCCGCGGTAGATTTCAGTGTGACCCGACTGTGAGCCAAAGCCTTTGATTTCTGACACCATCATGCCGCGCACGCCCACGGTGGTCAGCGCCTCGCGGACCTCCTCAAGCTTGAACGGTTTGATTGTTGCAATGATGAGTTTCACGTTCTTCCCCTTGCAAATTCATATGCGGACAGCCAACGACGGAGCCCGCTTGCAAGGGAACAGAGAGCGCGGCAGACGACCGTCGACAACTTTCTGCGCATGCGAAACGCTCATATTTCCACGCTACTTGCACAATTTTTGCACATTTCGTATCATTTGCACAAAAATTAAGCTTTCGAAAAAGCAAATAACCGCGACTCATAAGTCGCGACATTCGTTTCGGCACCCTGTAAGATGAATCAAAACACGCCAGACAGGCAGATGAGCAGATCATGAGTGGACCCGGCAAAAAGCGGCCGCCTTTGGTGGCAGAGCGACGCTATCCCGCGACTACCGCGGCCAAAAAGCCTGCCAAAAAGAAGGCCGCGCCCAAAAAGGCAACCCAAGCGGCAGGCCGCCGCAAAGCCGCACCGAAAAGAGCCAAGCCGCGCGGCTTCACTGGCTGGCTGCTCGCGCCGTTTCGCTGGCTATTCCGTCTGATCTGGGCGTTCACATGGCGCGTCGGCCTTGTTGTCGGGCTGATCATCGGCGGGTTTTCCTTTTATTTCGCAAGCCAGATGCCCGACGTAACAGAACTGATCGACGGGCGCGCCCGCGGGTCCGTGACGATGACCGACCTGTCGGGTGCGGTCTTTGCGTGGCGCGGCGATCAGTTTGGGGGTATGGTCACCACGCAAACGGTTTCGCCCCATTTGCACAACGCGGTCGTGGCAACAGAAGACAAGCGGTTCTACCGCCATTTCGGTGTGTCCCCGCGCGGCATCGCCTCTGCTGTGCGCATCAACTTGCGCGAGGGGCGCGGGCCTTTGTCGGGCAACGGCGGTTCCACGATCACGCAACAAACGGCGAAACTCCTGTGTCTGGGGGTGCCTTACAATCCTGACAAATGGGACAGCGAAAGCGCCTATGAGGCCGATTGCCGCCAAAGCTCGCTCTGGCGCAAGGCGCGCGAGGCTGTGTTCTCGGTCGGGATGGAGTTGGCCTATACCAAGGAAGAAATCCTGACGATCTATCTCAACCGTGCCTATCTCGGCGCGGGCAGTCGCGGTTTCGAGGCGGCAGCGCAACGCTATTTCGGGATTTCGGCAGCCGAAGTGAACCCCGCACAGGCGGCAATGCTGGCAGGGCTTCTGACTGCTCCTTCGGCCAACGCTCCGACACGCAACTTGCAGCGTGCACAGAACCGCGCCGGTGTGGTGATCGGCTTGATGAAGGACCAGGGCTATCTTACTGCTGCAGAGGCGAAAGACGCACTCGCCAATCCCGCAACCCTGTCAGAGGCCGCCCGCGCCAA
>JBFEQR010000454.1:0-2226 GCA_041549425.1 Yoonia sp.
CCAGCGGAACGTATCTGTTGCGACACCAAGCACCCACAGGGCTGGACGCCACCGTCTATCGCCCATTGCTTTGCCTCGTCCTGCAAGGCGCCAAAGAGGTCGGGACAAGCGCGAAAACACTTAGCGTGCGGGCCGGACAGTCCCTGATCGTCAGCCACGCTTTGCCGGTCACCTCTCGGATTACCGAAGCCACGTCAGAGACCCCCTACATCGCGCTTGTGTTCCCGCTTGATCTTGACCTGCTTGGCTCTCTGGCTGCGGCGGTGTGGCCTTCATCGGACAGCAAACCGTCGGACCCGTTTTCGATCCATCAGCGCGACACACACCAAGAGGTCGAGGATGCCCTTCGGCGTTATCTGGACCAATGCGAAACCGAAGAGACGCAGCACCTGCTGGCCCCGATCACGTCGCGTGAAATCCACGCACGCTTGTTGATGGGCACCCATGGCGAGGCACTGCGACGGTTGCTCTGGCACGAAAGCACGGCCAGTCGCATCTTCAAAGCCACGCGGGACATCCAGACCCAACTGGCCAAGACCATCGTGGTCAACGATCTGGCGCGCGCCGTCGGCATGAGCAGCTCGGCGTTTTTCGAACAATTCAGGGCGGTGACCGGCACCTCACCGCTGCAATATCAAAAAGACCTACGCCTGCTGCGCGCGCGCGACGCACTTCAGACGTCCAGTGCGAAAGTCTCCGAAATCGGGTTCGGTGTCGGCTATGAAAGCGCCGCACAGTTTTCGCGAGAGTACGCGCGAAAGTTCGGAAAATCACCGCGACAGGACCGCCAGCTTCGTTCCGGCTAGCACAGTTCGGCGCAGGCTGATCTGGCTTGCTGCAACGTGGAATTCATACGTCAACCGTTGCCGAAAACTCACCTCGCCGCGCCCAATTCCTCCCCTGCCCCATAGCGGTATCTGCCGCGATTAGCGCCCCCACGATCAGACAATTCAAAATTGAGATATCTCAATGCTGCTCTGGCCCTCTGTCGGATACTTCGCACCACACATCCAAATCAGGGAGCGAGAAATGCGATTTTTGAGAACACCCGGACCCTTTGTTCATCAGGTCGCACACCCTTTCACGACAGCGACGGCACAGAACGCGTCTGGCACCCCCTTCGACCGCCATCCTGCTAGTGGCGGGGGCTGTCCAAAAGGCGCGGCCTATGCGGGGTAAAGACACCAAAGCCCTTCGCATAACGCGGCCTGCAGGTCTTCGGGTTTGCGGGCAACCACTTCACGGGACGATTTTTTGCAGGAGGTTCGCAATGCCGATCCGGTTCAATCCAAGTTGGGGCAAGGCCCCGAAGTTTACTCTTTGCACGCTTGCCATCGCCATTGGCCTTGCAGGTGCACCCAATGTCGGCGGCTTTGCATTCGCCGAGGGCCATGAGGACGGCGACACGTCACACGATGGCGGCTCAATGGGCCAAGGCGGGCAAGGCGGTGGCGGCAACCACACAACCGACGGCCACGAGGAACCAGATGACGGGGACCACAGCGACCATGAGGGCGGACGCGGCGGACCCTCTGGTGGCACGCACGGCGAAGGCGAACAAGGTGGCGGTCAACAAGGTCAGGGCGAGGGTCAAGGTGGAGGCGGATCGGGTGGCCAAGGTGCGGGTCAGAAACCCGACCGTCCGGTTTGGGCACAAGAAGGTATCCCCGAGGTCGAACTGGGCCGGTTGAATGTCGCGCGTTCGCCCGATCGGGTTCTGGACCGTGCCTACGCAGAAGCCGTGGGCAGCATGACCCCCGACGTCCTGTCCTTTTATGCGCGTGATCTGGAGGGGATGATCTCGCAGCTTTCGCAAAACTGGGAAGGGGTCAGCTTTATTGACTCGCCCTTGCAGAACCTTGCGCTGTTGCGTGAAGCGCTGAGCGGCCAGTCGATCCTGAAAACCGAAGGGATCAACCCCGACAACAACACTTTGATGGCGGTCTTCCTTGGCACCGCATCGGACAAAGCGATCCCGATCACGACGAACACGGTGCTAGCTTTGACGGCAATCATGGGAAGCCCCGTCAGCGCGACAGAGGCTGCGGCACTCGCAGAGGACGCAGAGCGTATTCGCATCGCGATTTCGACCGGACACGGCTGACGGTGAAAGCGACTGCGCAGGTCGGCACCCTGCCGAACAACGATTAATCCCCAGGAGAAGAAAAATGCACAGTTTCACACCTCTCGCCATCACATTGGCGACATCACTCGGGTCTCTTGGCC
>JBFEQR010000455.1:0-2223 GCA_041549425.1 Yoonia sp.
AGATGCTGACCTTTCGCAAGCTGCTGGTCGCCGAGACCGACCCGGCGAAGCGCAAGTCGCTGCTGGCGGGCAAGACCGAGGACATGATCAACACCGTGGTGCGCCAGATCGCGTTCTACGATTTCGAATGCAAGCTGCACGCGGCGCGGCGCGGTGGCGAATTGACCCCCGACGACATCAACGCGCTGTGGATGTCGGTGCAAGCCGAAAGCCTTGGGCCGGTGTTCGACTTTGCAGAGGGCTACGAAACCTTCTGGTCCTACCTCCCGCACTTCGTACACTCGCCCTTCTATGTCTATGCCTATGCATTCGGCGACGGGCTGGTGAACGCGCTTTATGCGGTCTACGCCGAAGGCGACCCCGATTTCCGAGAGAAATATTTCGACATGCTGCGCGCAGGCGGATCAAAGCACCACAAGGACCTGTTGGCCCCCTTCGGGCTTGATGCATCAGACCCCGCGTTCTGGGACAAGGGTCTGGCGATGATCGAAGGCTTTATCGACGAGTTGGAAGCGATGGAGGATTAATCCAGCTCCGTCCATGGCCAAGGCTTTACCTCGCTCGCCGCCGTCTGATAGCGCGCAGCCTTGGCCATCCAGACGCCCATCGTCGTGCCCATTTCAGCAAGCTGGTCATTCGGTGTGCGGTTGTTGAAGGCCATGATCAGAAACTGCGCCACTGTCATCAAACCCAGCAAGGTGCTTGCCATGCTCATCAGGACCGCGATGATCACCATATGTAGCAGGCGCAGCCAGATGTTTTCATAGTCTGTCTCGACGTTGATATCGTCAGGGTTCTGATCTTCCGGCATCTGTGTTCTCCTATCGCGGTGGGCTGGCTGTGGCAAAGACCATGTCAATCATCTGCTGTGTGCCACGCGAAAATTCAAGTGGACAAGGATAGTCCGCGCCGGTCTGCGCGGCATGGCAGAAATTCTCGACCTGCAGGACATAGTGGTTCACCGCAGGCCAGCGTTCGGTGACAACCGTCATCTTCGTATTTTCCAGCGTCAGCTCGGCCGCGCCAAACACCGACGGATTGAACGGACACAGCAGTCGCAGAACGCCTTTTTCACCGTGAAAGGTCACCTCCTGGCGGGGAAACGTGCGCATGGACACGGTTGCAGCATAGCTGAAATCAGGAAACACAGCGGCCACTTGGGCGAATACGTCAACATCATTGTCGAAACGCAAATTGGCATAGGGCACCGCAACAGGCTCTTGCCCGCTGACAAACCGCGCAGCACCAAAAGTATAAACCCCGATATCGCGCAGCCCCCCGCCGCCCTTTGCAGGATGCGCACGGATGTTGTCCGGATCATCGTTGAAATAGCTGAACGTGGCCTCGACATGGACCAACTTGCCGATCGCGCCATTCCGGACCAACTCGCGCGCACGAATAAACTGCGGGTGATGCACGATCATATAGGCCTCAGCGGCCAGTTTTCCCGTGCGATCCCGCGCGGCTATCAGTTGATCGAATTCGGAGGCATGCAATGTCATGGGTTTTTCGCACAACACGTGCTTGCCCGCAGCCATGGCCCGAAGCGACCACTCCACATGCAAATGATTGGGCAGCGGAATATAAACCGCATCCACCGCAGGGTCACTCAGCAGCGCGTCATAGCTTTGATGCACGATGATGTCGGGGGCAAAGGCGCGAAATCCGGCCGCCTTGTCTGACGAAGATGTCGCAAGTGCCACCAACTGCGCACCCTTGGCGGCATGAATGGCTGGCCCCATATGTTCGCGGGCAAATTTTGCAGCCCCAAGTATACCCCATCGCATCACAGCCATCCCCTTTTGCCATGATGTTAGCGCCAACACAGACCCAAAGAAAGGCACCGGCACTTCTTCCGAGCAAAAATATCCCCGCCGGAGGCTCCGGCAGGGGCAAATGCCCCCGACGCTTTGATCTGTGTACTCCGCCGCATGACGCGGCCGGAAAACGCCGCCGCGGACAGCTTGACATTGATCAATCGGCGGACGTGCAGGCGGCATACCCTCCAAGGGGTATCACGCAGTCCGGCCAATTGGCTGACCAAGCGCCAATCAGGCTTGCCTCTCTGCAATAGTTCCGGAGTTCCCGTCATGCATGCCAAGGATTCTGTCAGCCAATTTGTTCGCGACGCCCTGCTGGCCGATCGGTCCCGCGATGACATCCGCAAAGCATTGGAAAGCGCCGGTTGGTCCGGTCCGGAAATCAACGAAGCACTGGCGCAAT
>JBFEQR010000456.1:0-2213 GCA_041549425.1 Yoonia sp.
AACGCGGCTGCCGCTGATGTTTGACGCGATGGTCAGCAAGGGGCGCGGCGGTGCGGAGGCTTTTGCCCAACTGACAGCCGCTGCCGCCGCCGATATCTACGGGTTGCCCCGCAAGGGACGGCTTGCAGTGGGTATGGACGCTGACATCACGCTGTGGGACCCTGCAAAAACAGTCACTTACGGCAGCAACGATCTGCATGACAATGTGGGCTATAACCCGTGGGAAGGTGTCACGATCACCGGTTGGCCAACCGATGTCTGGCTGCGCGGGCAGCATATCGTGCAGGCAGGATCATTTCGCGCCACCCCGGGGTGCGGGCGCAAGATCGACCGTCCGGCCCTCGCCGTCAACCAGACCGCCCCGCATGACTGATCAAAGCCTCATCATCATCAATCCCAATTCATCACAGCAGGTGACCGACGGGATCGACCGCGCGGTTGATCCGTTACGCCGCTTTGGCAAACCGATCCGCTGCCTGACACTGGCAGAGGGCCCGCCCGCCATCGAAAGCCAGCGACAGGCCGACCTGACTATCGCGCCCATGCTACGCCTTGCCGCAGCACAAACCGACGCGGCAGGCTATGTCATCGCCTGCTTTGGCGATCCCGGGTTGCACGCCCTGCGCGACCAGACCGCCCTGCCCGTGGTCGGCATTCAGGAGGCCGCCGTCATGACCGCCCTGACCCTTGGACAGCGGTTCGGGGTGATTGCGATCCTGCCCGCCTCTATCCCGCGTCATATGCGGGCATTCGGGGCCATGGGCGTGCGCGAGCGGCTGGCGGGGGATCGGGCGCTGGGGCTTGGGGTGGCGGATCTCGCCGATCCCGACAAAAGCCTTGCCGCGATGATTGCCACAGGCAAACGCCTGCGCGATGACGACGGCGCCGATGTGCTGATCATGGGATGCGCGGGCATGGCACATTATCGCGCAACGCTAGAAGTCGAAACCGGCCTGCCCGTGGTCGAGCCCTGTCAGGCCGCCACCGCCATGGCACTGGGACAGATCGCACTGGGAGAAAGCCATAAAGGAGGCCGCAATGCTTGATGAAACCGCCCAAGGCGTCTTTACCATCGCCGTGACACCCTTTCTGCCCGACGGGGCGATCGACTGGGACAGCGTCGACCGCATGGTTGATTTCTATATCGAAATGGGGGCAACCGGCCTGACGATCCTTGGCATGATGGGTGAAGCGGGCAAACTGACGGCACAGGAATCCGTGGCACTGGTCGAACGTGTCACCCAGCGCAGCACGGTGCCGGTGGTTGTGGGGGTCTCGGCCGCGGGATTTGCCGCGATGAAGGCCCTATCGGATGCCGCGATGGATCTGGGCGCCGCCGGTGTGATGGTCGCCCCGCCCGCCAGCCTGAAAACCGACGCCCAAATCGTGAGCTATTATCACAACACAGCCGAGGTTCTGGGCGACGCTCCCTTTGTCTTGCAGGACTTTCCGCTGGTGACAAACGTGGTGATCCCCACATCTGTGATCCTGCAAATCATTGCGGACTGCCCGACCTGCGTGATGCTGAAACACGAAGACTGGCCGGGGCTGGAAAAGATCAGCGCCCTGCGTGCGGCCTCCGATGCCGGCGCGCGGCGGATTTCGATCCTGTGCGGCAATGGCGGACTTTATCTGCTAGAGGAAATGCTACGCGGGGCCGACGGGGCGATGACCGGTTTTGCCTATCCTGAAATGATGGCGCAGGTCGTGGGGGCCGTGGGTCGCGGCCAACTGGACCACGCCCGCGATATTTTCGACGCCTATCTGCCGATGGTCCGCTACGAGGCCCAGCCAGGTCTGGGTCTGGCGATCCGCAAGTTCACGCTGGCGCAAAGGGGCGTGATCGCGCACGAGACACTACGCAAACCCGGTGCCGGGCTAAGTGCGGCGACGAAGGCTGAGGTTGCGGCGCTGGCAAAGCGGCAGGATCAAAAACTGGTGGCGTTGGGGATATAGAAACCCTCTCTGCTCATTTCTTGGGAAGGACATAGTTCTCGATAACAAGATTTCTCAGATCCGTGGTGGATACGCCATCGGTTCGCGGCAAATAGACGACTTCGACAAGCTCGGAAAGATCATCAAACTTGCCCTCCCAGTCTGACCCCATGCCAAAAATCGCCGCGCCCTCGCGAGCTATGTCTTCGCGCTTTTGATCCCAACCCGCCTCGGGAAAAACCTTATCTACAAAGCGGCACGATTCGAGAATTTCCACC
>JBFEQR010000457.1:0-2197 GCA_041549425.1 Yoonia sp.
GCCGCACCACATCGATCTGGGCTTTCAGCTTCAGGCAGGTGAAACCTGCTAGCGGCAGGGTGTGTATTGTGCCAGCCTCAGGTCCAAACGCGCAGGATCGTCGCGACAGGTTCGGGTGTGGCAAAACAGATTGCGTGCCCGCCCTCCACCATATGCAGGGCTGCATTTGGCATGGCGCGGGCGATGTTCTGGGCGCGGTCGGGTGGTGCTTGCCGGTCATAGCGACCGGCAAAGATCAGCGTTTGCGCCTCAATCTTTGGCAACAAAGCCCAAGCGTCATGGTTCGCACGCGCCGCAAGCAGGCGAGGGTAGCCAACCATATTATTGTGGTGCGACAGAAACGCGGCTTCGGTTTTCACACGCGCAGCAATGGCTGCTGCCGCTTCGTCGGGGGCTTGGGTCATGCGGTCTGCAAAGCGGCAGTCCATAATTTCCAGCGCTCGGCGCGCCCGTTCAGCGGCATCGGGGATGTTGAGGAACTCATGGATAGGGTAAGAGCTTCCGCCAGCGCCGCCCGACGCTCCGGCGCAGAGCGCGATCCGGTTGATCCGATCCGGTGCCAAGGCGGCCAGATGCAACGCCGTCATTGCCCCGAAACTTTCGCCAAGGATATTGGCCTGTGCCCATCCCAGCGCGTCCATCAGATGCAACGCGTCTTGTGCATAATCCTGCATGGTCCACGCGCCATCTGGCGCATCAGTCAGGCCCAACCCGCGCGGATCGGCAGCGGCCACCGTGAAATGTTGTGGCAATGCGCTGTCAAACACGGGCGCGCGGATGGACAGATCAAAATTTGAGCCGCCCAGAAACAGCAGCGGCGGCCCCGCGCCTTCGACGCGCGCATGCACGCCAATGCCGGCAGTGGTCAGATGTCTGGCGGGCGTCATATCATGCGGTCTTTCGGGTCCTGAACATACGGACCAGCGGAAGTGACAACATGCCCATTGCGGCGACGGTCAGCGCGGCGGCAATCGGGTGGCCCACAAAGAATGCCGAAAAGCTACCATCGGTGATGATAAGTCCCTGACGTAGGCTGATCTCCAGTGTCGGCCCAAGCACCATGCCGATCACCAAAGGTGCCATGGGATAGCCTTGTCGGCGCAGGATGAAACCCAGAATACCAGCGATTGCCATGACCAGCAGATCAAACGGATTGCCGCGCACAAAGTAGACGCCAACCGTGCAAAGCAGGCAAATCATGACCAGCATATAGGCCTCTTTGATCCGCAAAATCGGGGCGGCCATCCGCGACACCAGCATGCCCAAGGGCAACAACATCAGGTTGATAACGAAAAACCCCGAGAAGATCGCGGCCATCAGAACCGGATTTTCCGTCATCAGGCGCACGCCGGGGGTCACGCCATGCAACGTGAGCGTCGCCAGCATGACTGCGGTAATCGCATCGCCCGGTATGCCAAGCGCCATGGTCGGCACCAATGCCCCGCCCGTGACGGCGTTATTGGCGGATTCCGATGCAATCAGCCCGTCGGGCTCCCCCTTGCCGAAATTGGCGCGGGTTGGCGCAGACCGGCGGGCCTCGGCGTAGGAAATGAAAGCTGCCGTCGCGGCACCGGTCCCCGGCAAAATGCCGATGCCGTTGCCGATCAGGACCGACTTGATCAGGCCTTTGATGCGGCCCTTCCATTCCGACAGCTTGGGCAGCACAATCCCGTTGAAATCGACCAGCGGTGCGGCGTCATCGCGGCTGGCAGCGGCGCGGGTCAATACTTCTGACAGCGCAAAGACCCCGATCACGACCGCCAATAGGTTGAAGCCCGCAATCAGTTGGAACTGGCCAAAGGTAAAGCGGGCCTCGCCGGTGATCGGGTCACCGCCGACAGTGGACAGGAATATCCCGATAAAGCCTGCGATCAGACCTTTTATGAGGGACCCTTCAGAGACAGAGACAATGCAGGTCAGTCCCAGCAAGATCAGCGCGAAGGTTTCAATCGGGCCGAAATTAAGGGCAAAGGCCGCCAATTGCGGTGCTGCGAAAATCAGCACGACAGCAGAGGTCAATCCCCCCACAACCGACGCAACGGTCGCCCAGCCAAGCGCTTTTCCGGCTTCGCCGCGCTGCGCCATCGGGTAGCCGTCCAGACAGGTCGCAGCCGATTGCGGCGTTCCGGGCGTGTTGATCAGGATCGCCGAGATTGAGCCGCCGTAGACAGACCCCGCATAAATCGCGAGCAGCAGC
>JBFEQR010000458.1:0-2192 GCA_041549425.1 Yoonia sp.
TTGGACATGAATTTGACGCGGTCGCCCTTTTTCATCACGCCGTCGATGATCCGCACCAGAACGATAACGCCGAGATAGCTGTCATACCAGCTATCCACCAGCATCGCCTTGAGCGGCGCATCGCGGTCGCCTTTGGGGGCGGGCAGCAGGTTCACAATCGCTTCGAGCGTTTCATGAATGCCGATGCCGGTTTTCGCACTGACACGGATCGCACCGGAGGCGTCGATGCCGATCACGTCTTCGATCTGTTCGGCCACGCGGTCACATTCCGCCGCAGGCAGGTCGATCTTGTTCAGGACAGGCACGATTTCATGATCCGCATCGATCGCCTGATAGACGTTCGCCAGCGTCTGCGCCTCGACGCCCTGAGTGCTGTCCACCACCAGCAGCGACCCTTCGACCGCGCGCATGGAGCGTGACACCTCATAGGCAAAATCCACGTGGCCGGGGGTGTCGATCAGGTTCAACACGTAATCCTTGCCGTCGTCGGCATGGTAGTCAATGCGCACCGTGTTCGCCTTGATGGTGATCCCGCGTTCGCGTTCGATATCCATGGCGTCCAGAAGCTGCGCCTTCATATCCCGTTCCGCCACCGTATTGGTGGATTGGATCAGGCGGTCAGCCAGCGTCGATTTACCGTGGTCGATATGCGCCACGATCGAGAAATTGCGGATATGCGAAAGATCAGTCATGGCAGGGATATGCGGCGCTTTTGGGGTGCGGTCAAGCGGGATGGTGACGCATGTGCGACGCGCCGGATTTATAGGTCCGCATTCGGATGAATGCGAACCGCCACACAGCAGTATGCATCGCTGCCAAAAACCGTAAGTTTTGCACAGAACGCATACTGCTGCGGTGCTTTGCCGCTAGATCACAACGACATCCAGCGGCGGAAAGCCGTTAAAGCACACGCTGGAATAGGTCGATGTGTAGGCCCCTGTGTTGCGGATCAACACACGGTCGCCTGCTTTCAATGTGGTCGGCAACATAACGGGCCGCTTTTCATAGAGCACATCCGCGCTGTCGCAGCTTGGACCTGCCATGATGCAGGGGCCCATCTGGTCCGCATCACGCGCTGTTTCGAACTGGTAGCGGATTGCTTCGCCTTCGGTTTCGGCAAGCCCCGAGAACCGCCCGATATCAAGATAGACCCAGCGGTGCATGTCACGGTCGGATTTGCGGCTGACAAGCATGACTTCGGCCACGATCACGCCCGCCTCGGCGACCATACCGCGACCGGGTTCGGCCATGACATGCACGTCAGCGCCAAAACGCGCGGTGACCAGCGCCATGACCTGTTCGGCATAGGCCGCAGGCGCGTCGATGGCTTCGCCGTAGAACGCCGGAAAGCCGCCGCCGATGTTCAACAGGGTCAATGCGTGCCCTGCATCCTTTGCCGCATCCCAGATCTGCGCCATCGCGTCCAATGTGGGGGTCCACATCTCGGCGCGACGTGTCTGGGAGCCGACGTGAAACGAAAAGCCGACAGGGTGCAGCCCCAGCAATTTGGCATAGTCCAAAAGCCGGATCGCTGTGTCGCGGTCGCAGCCGAACTTGCGTGTCAAAGGCCAGTCAGCCTGTGACGCTTCGACGATCAGGCGGATGTAGACGGATGCGCCCGGTGCATGTTCGGCGATCTTTTCAAGCTCTTCTTCGGCGTCTGCGGCAAAAAGCGTGATGCCCTGATCGTGCGCCCATGCGATGTCAGAGGCCCGCTTGATGGTGTTCCCGAACGAAATATCCTGCGGTTGCGCGCCTTCGGCCAGACACAGCGCGATCTCGCCTTTGGAGGCGGCGTCAAAGTGACATCCCAGATCCACAAGACGTGCGATGATTTCGGGTGCGGGGTTTGCTTTGACGGCAAAGTGGATCGCGGCACGTCCAAGACCCGATTTCAGGGCGTTGAATTGTGCCGCGACCCGGTCAAGGTCCATGACCAATGTCGGTTTGTCAAAGGTCCGGCTGGCGACATAGCTGTCCAGACGGGACGATACGGCAATAGGGGCAGGCGCATTGGCGCCAACAAAATGCATCATGGGTCATCTCCATAAGACCCGGCCATAACGGATAACCGCCGAAGACCGCTCAGTTCCAAGGGAGACGTTACCGTCGCTACGTAAACACGTGGGCGTTGATGCTTCCGGCCAGAGGCGCGTGCGTTGGCGTCTATGTGCAGCCCTTTCTACCGAAAA
>JBFEQR010000459.1:0-2168 GCA_041549425.1 Yoonia sp.
CAAAGGCATCATCTGTTCCGATCCCGCCGATCTGGACGATGCGATCATGGAAATGCTGAACCACGACGGGCCGGTCCTGTTCGATTGTCTGGTGGAAAAGCACGAGAACTGCTTCCCGATGATCCCGTCAGGCAAGCCGCATAACGAGATGCTGTTGGGTGAAAACGCCGATACGGCAAATGCCATCAAATCTGACGGCGCGGTGATGGTTTAAGCCTGCTACGCGACTGATCGACATAAAGACTAAAGATAAAGGGACATCACATGTCACCGCTCAAAATCAAAAAAGGCTCAACCAGCCATTCCGCTTATGACCTACGGCCCACGTTTTCCGACAAGGAAGAAAAGCACACGCTGGCCGTTCTGGTCGAAAACGAACCGGGTGTACTGTCGCGGGTCATCGGCCTGTTCGCCGGACGCGGCTACAACATCGACAGCCTGACCGTCGCCGAAGTGGACCATCTGGGCCACCGCAGCCGCATCACGATCGTCACTTCCGGCACGCCGCAAATCATCGTTCAGATCAAAGCGCAACTGGGTCGGATCGTGGATGTGCATGCGGTCAACGACCTGACCGTCGAGGGGCCATCGGTGGAACGCGAACTGGCGCTGTTCAAGGTCAGCGGCACCGGCAACGACCGGATCGAGGCCATCCGTCTGGCCGATATTTTCCGCGCAAGTGTGGTCGATAGCACGTTGGAATCATTCGTTTTCGAGATCACGGGCACGCCCGAGAAAATCGACGCCTTCGCCGATCTCATGCGCCCCTTGGGACTGCAGGAAATCGCGCGCACAGGCGTCGCCGCATTGTCACGCGGGGCGGTCGCTTAGGACGGCAACAAACCGGCTGCGATGCCTGCGGCAATCTCGTCGGCATCCAGCAACCCGTCGCCAGAGGCGTCCAGCACGCTGAATGTATCCTCCGAAATCGACGGAACGACCGCGCGCAATTCTGCAAGGCTGTACATGCCGTCGCCATTGATATCGATGGCGGCGTCTTGGGCCACGGCGGGTGCAGCCAGCGCGAAAACGGCCACGACAGGCGCGATCATTGTCAAAACACGGTTCATCTTGAAACTCCTATCGATCCAGAGAGGGTGCGGATCAAGCCAATCTAACCCTCTTTAGGATAGATGCGTAGGCTGTGCGCCAAATTCAATGACAGTGATGCACGAAAGCCAGACGAACCCGCCAAGGCTTTGCTTGTACATGTTTTTTGCAGCCTCCCGCGCAGATAAAGGCATAAAGTCCTCTTCGGTGATTTCCGGCAGCACGGCCTGCACCTCTGGCAGACTATACATCCCGTCACCGTCGATATCGATCGCCGAATCCTGCGCCTGAGCCGGAACGGCAAGTGCGGTTGCGATGGCAAAGGGTGCGATGAGCAGTTTGAAACGTGTCATATACTTCTCCTTTTTGACGATAAGGAAGGCATTGTCGCATTTATGGAAACAATTGGCCGCCTTCATCCCCCGCGCCAGACCGCGCCCGCACCCACCCCGTTTCCGGCAGCCTTGCGCCAGATTTGCCGCCACGGATGCGCAGCAGCGCGCTTGGTACTCGTGCCTTTGCGCAGACCGGCAGGTCTTGTCCCAGCGGTATGGGCGGCGCTGGCAAGCTTTGGCCCATACCGAAGATGTGATGTCGCTGTGAGATAAGCTGCGGTCGCGCGCGGACGTCGCGCAAGGGCATCTGCCGTGCTATTCTGCCCCCGGCAGGAGGAGCACGAAATGGCCAAGGATATCGCACCCGAATCGCTGGATGCTGTGCGTCAGCCGATTGAAACTGCCCACGGGCTTCCCAACGCCCATTATGTCGACCCCGAGGTGTTCGACGTGGAAAAACGGGCTGTTTTGCTGGCAAACTGGGCCGGTCTGGCGGTCACCGCTGATGTGCCCGAGATCGGCGACGCCAAACCGATCGAATTTCTGGGCATCCCGCTTTTGCTGGTGCGTGACCGGCAAGGCGCGGTGCGCGTGTTCCAGAATATCTGCCGCCATCGCGGTATGATCCTTGTCTCGGAGCCCAAAAAGATCGAAGGGGCGATCCGCTGCCCCTATCATTCGTGGTGCTATTCCACCGAAGGCCGTCTGGTCTCGACCCCGCATGTGGGCGGTGCCGGACACAACACCCACGAGGCAATCGACAAATCCCTGCTTGGCCTGATC
>JBFEQR010000460.1:0-2160 GCA_041549425.1 Yoonia sp.
CCTCGGGCATCGCAAAATCCGGTTCCACAAATGACACCCGATCAAGGCTGCCATCCACGACAGAGGTGACCTCGATCGTGTCCTTCATCGTTTTCAAACCGACCCAGACACCTGCAAATCGCGATAACGCATAGGCATAAAGGCCGTAATCCAGCACCTCTTGCACGCCCGCAGGCGACACAATCGGCATATAGGCATCCACCATCGCCCAATCGGATTGATGTAACGTGGTCGAGCTTTCACCCGTATGATCATCGCCCATCGCCATGATGACGCCGCCATGGGGCGACGTACCCGCCATATTCACATGCCGCATCACATCGCCGGACCGGTCTACTCCCGGTCCTTTGCCGTACCACAGGCCGAACACACCGTCATATTTACCCTCGCCCCGCAATTCTGCCTGCTGTGCTCCCCAAAGTGCGGTCGCGGCAAGATCTTCGTTCAAACCCGGCTGAAAGGTGATCTGCGCAGGTGCCAGCACATCTTTGGCGCGTGTCATTTGCATATCGACCGCCCCAAGCGGGGACCCGCGATAGCCCGTCACAAATCCAGCGGTATCCAGTCCCGCGGCCGCATCGCGCGCGCGCTGCATCAGCATCAGACGCACAAGGGCCTGTGTCCCGTTCAGCAGGATTTGCGACTTGCTCAGGTCATAACGGTCATTCAATGACACATCCTGACGGCTCATCCGGCACCTCCCTTGAATGGCGAACACGACACCCCAAGTATAGGTCACAGAATCTGACCTACAAAGACAAAAAACGGTGACATACCCGTTTGCATCAAAAGTCGGTCTGCGCGTAAGCTTCGGCAACCGCTAACGATAACATTTTTGCGACAGAGAGTTTTATGGACTGGGATAAGTTAAGAATATTTCACGCGGTCGCAGACGCGGGGTCACTGACCCACGCGGGCGATACCCTTCATCTGTCCCAATCGGCCGTCAGCCGCCAAATCCGCGCATTGGAAGAATCACTGAACACAACCCTGTTTCACCGCCATGCCCGCGGCCTGATCCTCACCGAACAGGGCGAACTGCTGTTCGACGCCACAAAAAGCATGAACAAACGGCTCGAGGCGGCATCGGCCCGCATCCGCGACAGCGAAGAAGAAGTCTTCGGCGAATTGCGTGTGACGACGACGACAGGCTTCGGCACGCTCTGGCTGGCCCCGCGGCTGCCGAAACTTTATGAACAATACCCCGACCTGAAGATTGACCTGATGCTGGAAGAACGCGTGCTGGACCTGCCCATGCGCGAAGCAGACGTGGCGATCCGCATGAAAGAACCCAGTCAGGCCGATCTGATCCGCAAAAGGTTGATGTCGGTGCGGATGCGCCTCTATGCGTCCAAATCATATCTCGACCAGAACGGCACACCGCAGACGCTGTCGGATATGACAGACCATCGGCTGATCTGTCAGAGCCTGAATTCCATTCAGGTCTCGGCTGGCGCGACTTTGGTGCAGCACCTGCTGACGCAGGAGATCACCAACCTTTTCACCGTGAACAACTATTTCGGCGTGTTGCAGGGGGTCTTGAACGATCTCGGCATCGGCGTTTTGCCTGATTATGTGACCGAAGACTTCCCCGATCTTGTCCGGGTTCTGCCAGAGCTTGAAAGCGGCGAAGTGCCCGTTTTCCTTGCATACCCCGAAGAACTGCGCCAATCCAAAAGGATCAGCGCGTTCAGGGATTTCGTTCAGGACGAGATTTTCGCCCACCGCAAAAAGATACGAGAAGCCGCCGCTGAATAGCGGTCAGCCAACCGCGCCTTCGGGTTTTCTCTCGGCGATTTTCATTGCTTCGACCAACTGCTCTGCCTGACGACGCGTGATCCTTTTGCGCGCCGTTGGCCCATAGCCGTTTTCAGGATCATCGCGCAACGCAGGCACAACCGCCAAAAGCTGCGCACGCTGTGCTGCACTTAGCATCGTCAAAGACGTTGGACCGGGATAAAAGCTTTCGGTTTCAACGCCATGCGCGATTAGGATTTCATGCTGGGGCGTCATAACGTGATAGTATTCGGCCGACTTCTTGCCTGCCATGATCCGTACACCCGGTAGACCTACAAGACCCTTCGCGGGGGCGAGAACTTCTTCCGCACCAAACAGCTCAGCGCACAGCTTTGATTTGAAAAGAATGTGATGTTGGGGCGA
>JBFEQR010000461.1:0-2157 GCA_041549425.1 Yoonia sp.
CGGCAGGGTATTCGTCATTGCCTGCGCTGAAATATTCCTGTGCCTGCTCGGAGGCGAGATATTCAAGGAACTTGATCGCATTGTCGCGGTTCGGCGCGTTGGCCGCCACACCGCCACCCGACAGGTTCATATGCGCGCCTTCCGCATTCTGGGCAGGGAAGATCCAGCCGATATTTTCCAGCGCCTCTGCATCCAGCCCGTCGACATCACGGCGCAGGGCACGCGAGAAATAATAGGTGTTGGAGATCGAGATATCGCATTCGCCGGACACCAGACCGCGCAGCTGGTCGGTGTCGCCGCCTTGCGGGTCACGGGCAAAGTTGTTCACAACCCCCTGCGCCCATTCCGTCGCGGCCTCTGTGCCGTAGTTTTCAATGACGGCAGACAAAAGCGTCTGCGAATACACGTTGGTCGAAGACCGGTGGCAGACCATCCCCTCATAGGCCGGATCAGCCAGCGAGACATAATCCAGCGGCGGGTTCGTCACGTCGGTTTTGTCATAAAAGATGATCCGCGCGCGCTGGCTGAAACCGAACCACTGGTTGTCATCGTCCTGCAAGGCGTCGGGGATGCGGGTCTCTAGAACGTCGCTCTCGATGGACTGCAAAACGCCCGCTTGCTTGGCGCGCTCCAGCCGCGATGTATCAACGGTGAGCAGGATGTCGGCGGGTGAATTTGCACCTTCGGCCTGCATGCGGGCGATTAGTTCGTCCGCGTTGCCTTCGATGCGGTTGATGACGATGCCCGTCAAGTCGGTGAAATCGGAATAAAGACGCTCGTCCGTATCATAATGACGGGATGAATAGAGGTTGAGTTCGCCCGCATGGCTGTCGGCATAGACACCGGTGGCCAGTGACGCGACAGCGGTCGACATTGCGAGGGCATTTCTCAAAGACTTACGCATGCTAATTTTCCTTGCGCTGGAGTTGAATCACAGCGGGAACCTGACAAAAAGGATCAGGATTTGCAAGTAATCCTGAGTGTTTTACTTGTAAAAAATTTAAGTCACTGTTTTTGCTTACTTTCCCTTCCAAACAGGATCGCGTTTTTCGGCAAAAGCACGTGCGCCTTCCAACTGATCCTCGGATGTATAAAGGGTCTCGACCGTGGCAAACTGGCTTTTGGTGATCCGGTTCATCGCGTCCTGAAACTTCATGTCCTCGGCCTCGCGCACGATTTCCTTCAGGGCGGCG
Organism: Yoonia sp.; assembly: GCA_041549425.1. Classification (GTDB taxonomy): domain Bacteria; phylum Pseudomonadota; class Alphaproteobacteria; order Rhodobacterales; family Rhodobacteraceae; genus Yoonia. Next base: position 1,194 of record JBFEQR010000461.1, read on the forward strand.
TAAACCAGCGGCGGGCCGGACGCGATCAGCGCGGCCATCTTGCGGGCCTCGGACATCAGCTGATCGGCGGGGACAACGTGGTTAATCAATCCCCAACGCGCTGCCTCTTCAGCGTCGAGCCAGCGTCCGGTCAACAGCATTTCCATCGCGATGTGATAGGGAATACGCTTGGGCAACTTCACAGAGGCGGCATCGGCAACCGTCCCCGACCGGATTTCGGGCAGGGCAAATGTCGCATGTTCGGCGGCAAACAGAATGTCACCCGACAAAGCCAGTTCCAGCCCGCCCCCGCAGCAAATCCCGTTGATCGCCATGATGACCGGCTTGTTCATGCGCGGCAGTTCCTGCAACCCGCCAAAGCCGCCCTTGCCATAATCGCCATCGACCGCATCGCCCTCGGCGGCGGCCTTGAGGTCCCAACCGGGGCAGAAAAACTTGTCCCCCGCACCGGTCACCAGCGCCACGCGCAGATCGGGATCGTCGCGGAAACCGGCGAAAACCTCGCCCATGATCCGGCTGGTGGCCAGATCAATCGCGTTGGCCTTGGGGCGGTCCAGCGTGACCTCAAGAACATGCCCGTCGCGTTTCGTTTTGATGGGGCTGTCAGTCATTCCCGCACTCCTGTTGTGATCAGCGCATCCGCCGCGATGGCCCCGTTCGGGCCACACATCAACGGGTTAATTTCAACTTCAAACGGTGCCGTTTCCAGCACATAGGACTGCACCGCCAGAACCGCGTCAACGATCGCCTGCCGGTCAACTGCCGGTCCACCGCGATAGCCGTCCAGCACCCGCGCGATGCGCAGGCCATTCAGCGCGGCATTGATCGCCGCCGCATCAACGGGCAACAAAAGATTGCTGCGATCTACCAGAAGCTCGGTCAATGTGCCGCCAGCGGCAAGGGTCAGCACATAACCGTGGGCCGGATCAAGGACCACCCCGACCAGCAATTCCGCAACGGTGTC
>JBFEQR010000462.1:0-2151 GCA_041549425.1 Yoonia sp.
ACGTTAGGCATCTGACTGCGCTCTTCAGAGGGCGGCTACAGTCCAGTGTCTTGAAATATGTGCTAGCGAACTGCGCGCGGCAGTGCGAGCACCGCTCTTCTTTGGCAAGAAACGTCCCCCTCTGGTCATGCCTCGGGGGTGCAGTGGGCGTGATCCCTATTGCTTGCTTTATGCGATTCGCCCTCGGGAAATGCGCCAACGCGTGCGCGACCTGTTCAGGACGACATGGTTTTGCCCTTTATTTGATCAGTATACCTCGGAATACAGAAAAATATAATCTTTATAAAGGCTTAAAAAATCTCAGGAAAACGTGCTAGCAAGTAAATTTCAAAATAAAATAACTTGACGAAAGAAAGTTGCGTGCTCAATTACCGGTATCAGAGCGAGACATATCACTCAGGTCGATGACACCGCTCGAAGAGAATGATGCGTTTTGACGGCGCGAGACCGCAGAGGGGGTTTGAACGATGCTAAAATCTATCTTAGTCCCTGTGCGTGGAGACGGCATGATCGGGACCGTGCTTGCACACGCAGCCGAGCTCGCCAAGCAGCACCAATCACAGGTCAATGTCGTACATTGTCGGGTTCAGGCAAAAGATCTGCTTCCGCAGGGCATTTCCCTGAACGAGTTTGCGCGCAAGGTGATGATGGAGCAGGCCAGCGAGCTTGCGAACCGGCAGGAAGATCATCTGCGTGGCATTTTGCACCGCTTGGCGCGCGAATTCGGGCTGAAGGAAAATGCCGACACAGAAGGCGACGCAATCTGTACCTTTTCGGAAGAGCAAGGCCGCATGGCGGATGTCGTTAAGCATGCGGGACGGTTGTCGGATCTTATTGTCCTGCCGAAGCCTCAGCGAGAACGAAATCTGGGTCAAAGTTCTTTGAAAGCCGCGCTCTACGGGGCGGGACGGCCTGTTCTGATTTGTCCCGGGCAGCTTCAGCCCGACGAGACTTTTGCGCAGCACGTGGCGGTTGGTTGGAACGGGTCGTTGCCCGCCGCCCGCGCAGTTGCAGCGTCACTGGACATCGTCCATGCGGCGAAACAGGTCAGCATTCTGACGGGTGGCAAGATACAGCCGCATGGACCCACTGTCGACGAACTGGTGGCCTACTACGCCCTTCGCGGAATCAAGGCAGACGTCGTGCGTTTTGATGGCAAGGACCCTGCGAGCGAGCTGCTCAGGACCTGCAAAAACATCGGAGCCAGCCTGCTGGTCATCGGCGCTTACAGCCACAGCCACGAGACAGAGATGCTTTTTGGGGGCAACACCGAGCGCATCGTTGACCAAACGGAAATGCCAATCCTGATGGCGCATTGAACCCCACGACGCCACGAGAAAACATCCCGCGCGGAATGCGCGACCGAATTAACCGACACCTTTTTGGGAGGAAGACCACAATGAAACTTACAAAGAGATCCTTTTTGGGACTGGCCCTTGGCAGCACCCTTGCTGCTTTGCCTATATCGGCTTTTGCGCAGGGATGGGAACCAACCCGCCCGGTCGATTTTACGATCATGGCCGGGTCCGGTGGCGGCGCAGACCAAATCGCACGGTTCGTCCAATCCGTTGTCGCAGCGAACGATATGACAAACCGGCCCTTGATCCCGACCAACCGTGGCGGTGGTTCCGGTGCCGAAGCGCTGTTGCATCTTAACGACGCACGCGACCCCGACCATACGCTTATGGTGACGCTCAACTCGTTTTATACAACGCCGATCCGCCAAGAGGGTTTGGGTATTGATATCGAAACCTTCACACCGATTACCATGATGGGTGTCGATCCATTCGTGCTTTGGGTCCACAAGGATTCCGGCATCACGACCTTTGAGCAGTTTATCGAAACGGTCCGTGAAATGGACGGTGAATACGTCATGGGCGGCACCGGCTCCGGTCAAGAAGACTCAATCGTTATCGCCTATATGTCCGGCGCCTACGACCTTGATATCAAATACATTCCATATGATGGCGGTGGTGCCGTGGCCAAAGATCTTGCCGGTCAGCAGATCATGGCGACCGTGAACAACCCTGCCGAAGCAAAGGGCTTTTATGAAGCGGGTGAATTTGTGCCGCTTCTGGCCTTCTCGGACGAACGTATGGACGCCTATCCGGATGTGCCGACCATGAAGGAAAAGGGGCACGACTTCTCTTA
>JBFEQR010000463.1:0-2080 GCA_041549425.1 Yoonia sp.
CACGATCTGCAAAACCCCGAAAAGGATCAGCGCGCCCAGCCCTGCGTCAAGGGTGATATAAGCCCATGAAAAGCCCACCATATAAATCGCCAAGGCTGCCGCACCCAGAATGCGCTTTGGTGCGAACACCTGCGGGTAGGGCTTTTTGCGCATCACAAGCAAGAGCCACAACATGCCCGCCCCCGCGCCGGTTCGCACGGTCGCAAAATCAAGCGGGTCCATGCCCTGCAAGGCGACGCCAATGCGGTTCAGGACAGAATTTGCAGCAAAGGCGCACATCGTCAGGGCGACAAATGCAAAAAGCTTCACTGCTGGAACCCCCGATGTGGGCGTGATCCAGTTTCTAGCCACGCTCATAGGCTTTCGTGACAAGCATTGCCGGATCAGCCTCGCTTAGACCGGCAGTCATGGCGTCTTTTTGGCGTTCTGCCGCGTAATCCAGAATAGCCGAATTCAGGCCATAGGCCTGCACCACCCTCTGGAACACATCGTTATCCTTGTGGGCCGCGGCGATTGTGAAGCCGACGGTTTTGTCTTCGCCAAGGATTTTGGGAATACGGTCTGCGATCATCGGAATGCCTGCCGGTCCGCCGCACAGAATGCGCAACGCGGTTTCCAAAGGCAGGCCCGCGCGTTTTGCAAGCGGCATCATTTCGTCCAGTCCGCTGAAGTAACACTGCAACATGCCGTTATTGATCGTTTTCATCACCAGTCCGGTGCCAAGCGGGCCAACATGGAAAATCCGTCCAGATATCGCCGCCAGCGTCGCCGCCGCACGTTCTGCCGCATCATCATCGCCGCCGATGAACACACCGCAAGCGCCCGCCGCAACAAGCTCTGGCCCGCCAGAGATCGGGGCATCTACGGCCACGGCACCTTTGTTGTGGATCTGCGCGATCCGGTCTTGCAGCAGTGTTGGCACGACGGTGCTGGTTTCGATGATCTGCTTTCCGGTCAGGTCATGCGCCAGTATGCGGTCAAGCATGGCACCCACGGCGGTATCATCCAGCAGGCTCAGGATCAGGGTATCGCTTTGCGCGATCAATGCCGCGATGTCGGTTGCAGTTTCAATGTCGTCAGGAGCCCGCCCGCTGCGGGTCCAGCCAAGCACGCGATGTCCTTCTTGCTGCATCCGCTGCGCAATCGCGCTGCCCATACGCCCCAAGCCGATGACGCCGATATTTTCCATGCGCATTGCCTCCGTTTGTCTGGCGACAAGTTGATACCGGATCGCACCAAATGAAAAGGGCGGCCCCGTGTGGGACCGCCCTATATCCGGCGATGCGGGGGCAAAGCTCTCTGCATTTTCTTTGAAAATGCCTGGCGCTTTGCTGCCCGCGTCGAAACGCGACTGCGTTTCGACTTACATCATGCCGCCCATGCCGCCCATGTCGGGCATGCCGCCGCCTGCTGCTGCGCCGTCTTTGGATGGCTTGTCTGCAACCATGGCTTCGGTTGTGATCAAAAGACCGGCAACGGACGCCGCGTCCTGCAGGGCAGTGCGCACAACTTTGGCAGGGTCAATGACGCCGAACTTGAACATGTCGCCATATTCTTCTGTCTGTGCGTTAAAGCCGAACGACTTGTCGTCGCTTTCGCGGATCTTGCCCGCAACAACAGACCCGTCAACGCCGGAGTTTTCAGCGATCTGACGCAGTGGCGCTTCGATTGCCTTGCGAATGATGGCGATACCGACGTTCTGGTCAGAGTTTGCACCCTCAAGACCTTGCAGCGCCTTGCCAGCCTGGATCAGGGCAACACCACCACCGACAACAACACCTTCCTGCACAGCAGCACGTGTTGCGTTCAGGGCGTCGTCAACGCGGTCTTTACGCTCTTTCACTTCGACTTCGGACATGCCGCCGACGCGGATCACAGCAACACCGCCTGCCAGTTTGGCAACACGCTCTTGCAGCTTTTCACGGTCGTAGTCGGATGATGTTTCCTCGATCTGGCCACGGATCTGTGTGACGCGTGCTTCGATTTCGGATTTGTCGCCTGCACCGTCAACGATGGTTGTTTCATCTTTGGTGATGGAAACGCGCTTGGCAGAGCCCAGCATGTCGATTGTGACGTTCTC
>JBFEQR010000464.1:0-2073 GCA_041549425.1 Yoonia sp.
CGGCGCGGGTATCAAAGCGCACCGCGCCCCTGTCTGGCGTCAGGTGACCGGCCAGACAGTTCAGAAGCGTTGACTTGCCCGAGCCGGATTCACCAACGATCCCCATGACCTCACCAGGAAAGAGATCAAAGGACACATCCGTGCAGCCGATGCGCGCCCCGTAGAACTTTGCGATGCCTTCAACCTGCAAGAGCGGGATCATGCTGCGTCCTCCTTGTAGGGTGTGCCTTGCGCGCCGACATGCCCGTCTTTGCGGCGCGTCGCACAATAATCGGTGTCCGAACACATGAACATCCGCCCCCCCGCGTCATCAACGATCAGTTCGTCCAGATAGCTGTCCTCTGCCCCGCATAAATCACAGGCGTGATCGGCTTTGGTCGGCTGGAAAGGATAGTCGTCGAAATCGAGGCTGACGACCTGCGTATAGGGCGGAATGGCATAAATGCGCTGTTCGCGCCCAGCGCCGAATAGCTGGATACCCGCCATTTCCAGCTTGGGATTGTCGAACTTCGGGATCGGGGACGGGTCCATGACATAGCGCCCTTCGACCTTGACGGGATAGGCATAGGCCGTCGCGATATCGCCGTGCTGGCTGATATCCTCGTAGAGTTTGACATGCATCAGCCCGTATTCCTCAAGGGCATGCATTTTGCGGGTTTCCACCTCGGAGGGTTCAAGAAAACGCAAGGGTTCGGGGATCGGCACCTGATAGACCAGAATCTGGTCAGAGCGCAGATCTTCCTCGGGAATGCGGTGGCGGGTCTGGATGACGCTGGCCTGCGATGTGGCCTCGGTCACGGCGACCCCTGCGGTCTTTTGAAAGAACCGCCGGATCGACACCGCATTGGTCGTATCGTCAGCGCCCTGATCGATGACCTTGAAGGTGTCATCCGGCGTCAGCACGGCAGCCGAAACCTGCACCCCGCCCGTTCCCCATCCATAAGGCATCGGCATTTCGCGGCTGGCAAAAGGCACCTGATAACCCGGAATAGCGAGCCCCTTGAGGATAGCCCGACGGATCATGCGCTTTGTTTGTTCGTCCAGATAGGCAAAGTTATAGTCGTTCATTCCGCCGCCTCCCGGCTGATGTTGTTTTGGGCCTCGCGGCGCAGCTTGCGGATCAGTTCCAGTTCCGACTGGAAATCGACGTAGTGCGGCAGCTTGATATGCTCCAGAAAACCGGTCGCCTGAATGTTATCGCTATGATATAAAATGAATTCTTCGTCCTGAGCGGGCGCGCCCGTGTCATCCTCGCCCAGTTCTTTCCAGCGCAAGGCACGGTCCACCAACGCCATCGAAATCGCCTTGCGTTCGGTCATGCCGAAGACCAGCCCATAGCCGCGCGTGAACTGGGGCGGTTGCGTTCTGGAGCCTTGAAACTGGTTGACGGTTTCACATTCGGTGACCGTGATCTCGCCAAGTGCAATCGCGAAACCCAGTTCCGGAATGTCCATTTCGACGGCGACGGCCCCGATGCGCAACTCGGCCACAAAGGCGTGGTTGCGCGCATATCCACGTTGCGTGGAATAGGCCATGCCAAGGATGAACCCCTCATCCCCCCGCGTCAGCGATTGCAGACGCAAGGCGCGGCTTGCAGGCAATTCCAACGGGGTGCGCGTCAGATCGTCGGGCACGTCATCACCTGCGGGTTCGGTCTGGATCAGGTTCTCGCGGTCCAGAAAAGACATGATATGGGGCGTCGCGGCATCGCAGGCCGCAGCCCTTGGCACATCATCCACCACCCCATCGGCCGCCAGTTTGAAGTCCAGAAGCCTGTGGGTGTAGTCGAATGTCGGCCCCAGAACCTGCCCCCCCGGCGCATCCTTGAACGTCGCAGAGATGCGCCTGTCGCATTGCATGGCCTCGGTTTCGATGGGATTTGACCCGCCAAAACGGGGCAGCGTCGTGCGGTAGGCGCGGATCAGAAAGATCGCCTCGATCAGATCGCCACGGGCCTGTTTGATCGCAAGGGCCGCAAGATCGGGATCATACAAAGAGCCTTCGGCCATCACGCGGTTGACCGCAAGCGTCATCTGTTCACGGATCTGGGCGACGCTGAGTTCCGGCAAGGAC
>JBFEQR010000465.1:0-2043 GCA_041549425.1 Yoonia sp.
ATACAGGCCTTTGGCCTGATCGCCGTGGTGGCCACGGTCAACGGCGTGCTGATCCAGATGATCATGGCGTCACGGGTGCTTTACGGTCTGGCCGCACGCGGGCATTTGCCATCCGTGCTGGCCCGCGTCGCCCCGCGCACGCAAACGCCAGCCGTTGCCACGCTGTGTGTCAGCGCGCTTATTCTGGTGTTGTCACTTACCCTGCCGATTGCGGCGCTGGCGGCGCGCACCTCTCAGTTGGTGCTGGCGATCTTTATACTGGTTAATGTCGCGCTGATCCGCATCAAACGCGGCGCCACCCCGACAGGACCCTATTTCAGGGTGCCGGTGATCGTGCCCTATCTGGGTCTGGCCACAAGTGCGGGGCTTTTGGTGACAAGCCTGCTGTGACCGCTTAGACAGCGCGCGCCAGAACCCAAGGCACCGCCGCGGCCAACAGCACATCAAGCTGGGCCTGCAACGCCTGCACAATCGTGCGGGCCTGATCGTTGGCGATGGGGGTGGACTGTTCAAACAGGCGCGTGCCCAGTACCCGTTGATCGCGGTCGCGCAGCACGGTCAGTTCAAACGACGTGCGGGCGACAAAACCACCCGCCGCCGCGGCATCGACACCAAAGGCGTCGATCCGCGTCAGCAACACGGTATCCGGCACCGGTCCGGCACCCTGTGCGCCGACAAACCCGATCTGCCCACTGCCCGCCAGCGACCGGATCAGCGCAGATTGCAGCATTTGCGGCACCTGATCGGACCAGCGCGCCTCCGGCAGATAGGCAACCGAAAGCGCGTCCTGCCGGATCAGGATACGGTCACTGGAAATCGCCGCAGGGGCCGAGGGCATCAGCACAAGCAGGCTGCGCGATGACCGCCTGCCGGTCGGGGGCACGGTGACGGGCTGTAATTCGAAGGTATCGCGCGGGGGCGCGCCACCGCCCAAAAGGTCCAGCCCCGTACACCCCGGCAAAGCCAGCGTGGAAAGTACAAACGTTCGGCGTGACAGGGTCATCAGGCTACCTCCGGTATTCGGGAACGCGGTTTTCAAGCAAGAACCCCGAAGGGTCCTGCCCGATGCGGCGGATCAGATCGTTTAGGGCGCGCACCATCGCCCGGGCCTCGCCGCCCAATTGGCCAAAGTCGCGCATTCCCGGCCCGATGGCGGCGATTGCGGCACGCGCCTCAGCCACACCCGCACGCAGATCGGCCATGACCGCGGGCGCGTCCGCTGTGATCCTGTTCACGCTGGCCGCCAGATCGTTCAAGGCCGCACGGGCGTCTGTCAGGGCAGGGGCCAACTCGGCCTCCATCACCGCGTCGGCGCGCACAAAGGCCTGATCGGCACTGCCCAGCGTGCGGCGCAGATCATCCGCAAGCGGTCCGAAATCCTCGGCCACCAGTGTGTTGATCGTGGCCATGGCCGCATTGGCCTGATCAATCGCGGGGCCAAGGTTTTCAATCGCGGTATTGGCGTTCTCGAAGGTCTCGGTGATGGTCGCAAAGGATGTGTCGGCAGCCGCAAGCGTATCCTGCGCGGCACCGCCCAGACCGTCGAATTCCTGCACGAAACCGGTCAGCTGGTCGGTCGCCCCGCGCAGCGTGTCGGCGATGTCGGAAAAATCGGTCAGCGCCTCTTCCAGACCGGCGGTAGCGTTGTCGACGTTTTCAAGAATGCTGCGCACATGCGCGCTGTTTTCAGGGCCGGTCAGTTCCTCCAGATGGCTGATGATGGCGGCGGCATCCTCGATCAGGGCGGGGGCGCCGCTGACAAGCGACTGGAATGACGACTGGCGCGAGGTGATGATCGGCGGGCCATCGGCTTCGGGGGTCAGCAGGGCCGCACCGGGTGAACCGCCCGACAGGGCGATATAGGCCACGCCTGTCACCCCTTGGGATTCCAGTTGCGCCACAGTATCGACAGCCACCGGCGTTGCGGCGTCGATTTCCACGGCAACATAGGCCTTGCTGGGGTCTTTTTCCCAGATACGGATGCCCGTAACACGGCCCACCGCAACCCCGTTGAACAAAACGTCGGCCGATTGATCCAGCCCC
>JBFEQR010000466.1:0-2042 GCA_041549425.1 Yoonia sp.
GAAACAGCCGCGCGCGCACGCTGCCGCATTTTTCCGCCAGCTCATAGGCCATCCCCACATGCACGATCCCGTCGCGCACATAAGCCACATCCTTGAGTGCTGTCTTGGCAGAGGCGGCCCCCGCCCCCATGACAACAGCCAAGGCGATGACAGCGATGATGAGAGGTTGTTTCATTTCAATCTCCTGACGGGCGGCACGCAGGGCCACCGTTTCGCAAGACCTCAGATCGTTCTTCTGCCCGCGCTATTCAATATCAGGGCCGTGACATCTGTATTTTCCCGCCTGCACCAACGAAAAAAGGGCCGCACGCCCGTGCAGCCCTTGTTGAAACGGTCACGCCCGTAACGGATCAGACGGGGACCAGCATCGCGCTCAGCGCCGATCCCTCAAGCACTTCGGCATCCCCTGCCGCGCAAAGGTTGTCCAGATCGACGTCCACGTCATGCTTTGCAGCAAAGCTGCGCTTGGCGACATCTGTTTCCAGATCAATCCCCACGCGCTGCGCGTTGGCGGCCAACGAACCGCGCCCAACCTCGTTGCGGGCGTCGTTCAGCATCTGGTCAAGGGCCGCGTCATAGTTATACCGCGGGCAGTTCTGCGCAATTCGCGTGGCGAGCGTCAGGTTCGCGTAATACATCGGGGTCGACATGGTGAACAGTTTTTGCACCGCAGGATCGTCCATCGACCGTGCCGCACCTGTGCCTGCACAGGCCGCAAGGCCCAATACCGCACCCAACATCAAACCCCGTGTGATCATTCTGCTGCCATCCCTGCCAAACGTTTGCCTTTGATGCGGTCCTCGATCTCGTCGCGGAAGTTCTTGATAAGACCCTGGATCGGCCATGCCGCCGCATCGCCCAACGCGCAAATAGTCTGACCTTCGACCTGTTTTGTCACGTCGAGCAGCATGTCGATTTCCTCGACCGATGCGTTGCCTTCGACCAGACGCGCCATCACGCGCATCATCCACCCTGTGCCTTCACGGCAAGGCGTGCACTGGCCGCAGCTTTCGTGTTTATAGAATTTGGACAAACGCCAGATCGCCTTGATCATGTCGGTCGAGTTGTCCATGACGATCACCGCAGCCGTACCCAGCGACGAGCCCTTTTCCTTCAGCGCATCGAAATCCATCACCGCGTCGCGCATGTTTTCACCACGCACGCAAGGCACCGACGAACCACCGGGGATCACGGCCTTGAGGTTGTCCCAACCGCCGCGAATACCGCCGCAGTGCTTTTCGATCAGCTCTTCGAAGGAAATCGACATTTCCTCTTCGACGACGCAGGGGTTGTTCACGTGACCCGAAATCGCAAACAGTTTGGTGCCTGCGTTGTTCGCACGGCCCATGCCCGCAAACCAGCTGCCGCCACGGCGCAGGATCGTTGGCACCACCGCAATCGATTCTACGTTGTTCACTGTTGTCGGGCAGCCATAAAGACCGGCCCCCGCAGGGAACGGCGGTTTCATCCGCGGCATGCCCTTTTTGCCTTCAAGGCTTTCGATCAGGGCGGTTTCCTCGCCGCAGATATAGGCACCGGCGCCGTGGGTCAGGTAGATGTCGAAATCCCAACCTGATTTGGCAGCATTGGGTCCGACCAGACCGGCAGCATAGCATTCGTCGATCGCCGCCTGCAGCGCCTCTTTTTCGCGGATGTATTCACCGCGAATGTAGATGTAGCAGGCATTCGCATTCATCGCGAAGGACGCGATCAGGCAGCCTTCGATCAGCGTATGCGGATCGTGGCGCATGATTTCGCGGTCTTTGCATGTGCCCGGTTCTGATTCGTCGGCGTTCACGACCAGATAGGCCGGACGCCCGTCGCTTTCCTTGGGCATGAACGACCATTTCAGGCCGGTCGGGAAGCCTGCACCGCCGCGTCCGCGAAGGCCTGAAGCCTTCATTTCCTCGATGATATTGTCGTGGCCGCGCGCGATCAGCGACTTGGTATCGTCCCAGTCGCCGCGTTGCTGCGCCGCCTTCAGGCCCCAGTCCTGGAAGCCGTACAGGTTGGTAAAGATGCGATCCTTATCGGCGAGCATC
>JBFEQR010000467.1:0-2008 GCA_041549425.1 Yoonia sp.
ATGCCAGCGACGCCCTCTCGGCCAATTCTTTACGCCCGCTTAGAAATAGGCAACCCGAGCAGCCCTGTCTATGCATCCCCACCGGACGGTCGGGCCGCGAAAACGGCTTCAACCGGATGATGATCGGTAAAGGCAAAGGCGAAATCACGGGTCGTGACCTTTTTGACATCGACATTGGGCGACACGGCAAAACCGTCAATGATTGTCGTATAGGTTTGGCCCGCAACATAAGGGGCCTGCATCGTGCGCACGGTCGGGGTGCGCATGTCGACGGCGAGCTGCCAACCTGCGGGAAGGGCCTGCGGCGGCAAATCAACAAGCCAATCCAGATACGGCGTGTCCGTCATATGGGCAAAATCTGTTGCGCATAGCCGCATATTCCAGTCACCGCCGATAACAACGTGATGCCCCTTGCCATATTCGGCAGCCGCAACCGCGAACAATTGGTCAAGCTGCGCCATGCGCACTCTGCCGCCTGCATCAAATGCGGAAAGGTGCAGATTGATTACCACCCAATCCTTGCCTGTACCCGCGATGGGGTAGCGCACCATTTGCCCCACATAGTATTTCTTGATGAACCCGTAATAGTAGCTGTCGGTCTGTGGCAGCCTGACAATCGCGCACCCCCGATCCCGCAAGCGCGAAAAGATCGACATGCCATGGTCCAGACGTAGCTGCACAGGCAAAAGCACCGTCTTCATATCCGCCCAATATGCGTGGCGCATCGGGGCCAAGGCGCGCATGATCCGGCGGCTGACGTCGATGCCGCGCGTCAAGAACCCTGCCTTGGCGTTTTCCTGCAAAAGGATCAGATCTTGCTGTCTTTCGGTCAGGCTTTCGGCAATGCGATCAGCGGCCTCCGAGATTTCGGCGCGTGACAAGGCGCGCACAGACCGGCCATGGTCGGCGAAAAAATCCGCCCTTTGTCCAAGACCGGCATAGCCGATATTCCATGTCGTCACCGCAAGTTCAGCAGATGCAGCAGGCAGGTCCCGTGCCCCGCCTTTAACCGTGCAAGCACCGAAATCAGGCCGTCGCAAGCGGTTTGCCAGCGCGATACCACCGCCTGCCAGAAAAAGCCCCGCAAGAACCATGACAAGCGGCAGGATCATCGCTGCACAGCGACCCGCGCGGCAAGGGCAAAGCGCCGCAGTGTCTGGCCTGGCATGGCGATACTGGGTTCTTCCCAATTGTCGCGCAATGCCCCGTGATTGGCTGTGCAATCACCATCTCCGCCAGCGGCCTGATGGCCCCAAGCATAAGCAAGGGTCAGTGCCCCCGCAGGCGGATCGGCATCCAGTGTCAGGGCAACCTGTGCATCCGAAATCACCGCAACGTCGGTAATCCCGACAGGCCCCGCATCGGTCGAAAGCCGGAACCCGTGTGGCCCGTCCTGCAGCCGTAAGCCCGCCAACGTCGCAAAATCTGCCGTGATTTCACGCCCGTCCAGAACAGCGCCGCGCAGCAGCGGGCAATACCAACGTTGGCCCGCCTGATGTGCAGCGACCGCATGCAGGGATAATTCATCCAGCAGCAAAGCCGCCTCGGGGCTGGGGGTGGCAGGTGTCTCCGGCATCAAGGAATACGGATAGGCCGGACTTGCCACCACCGCGCGCAAGGCGGGGTTTTCGATGTCGAACTGCCCTTCGGCAAGGATCACTTCGGAGGTTCCGTCTGTCCGCGAGCCCGCGCTTTGCACGACCACTGCGACTGGGCTGGTGTCCTGACCGGTCACCGCCGCGATATCACTGGCAAGGTCTTGGGCCACCGCGCCATAATGCTGTGCCGCCGCCGCTTGGGACGTGCGCGGTGCCCCGCTCAGCAGCACAAGGCGGATCCGGTCAACAAAGAGGGTCTTGTCCCATGGCTCCAGCGCGGCGACCCCTGCACGCAGGTCATCCAGAACGGCAGTGTAGGCCGGTGTCCCGGGGGCTGCCTCTGGCGCGGTCAATCCGGGGGCAGGGTGCCCGAACCCCATGACCGTGGACAGGCCCGCAAGCGCGCGGTG
>JBFEQR010000468.1:0-1994 GCA_041549425.1 Yoonia sp.
CTTGCGGATCTGGTCGATATAGACCGCATCGGCTTTGCGCAGGATTTCCAGCTTTTCGCGGGTGATTTCACCGGGGCAGCGAATGGCAAGACCCGGTCCAGGAAAGGGGTGGCGTCCGATGAAGGACTTGGGCAGGCCCAGTTCCACGCCCAAGGCGCGCACTTCGTCCTTGAAAAGTTCGCGCAGCGGCTCGACCAGTTTCAGGCCCATCTTTTCGGGCAGGCCTCCCACATTGTGGTGTGACTTGATCGTGACCGATGGGCCGCCGGAGAAGCTCACGCTTTCGATCACGTCGGGATAAAGCGTGCCTTGGGCAAGGAACGCGGCACCCTCGATGCCATTGGCGTATTTCTGGAACACGTCGATGAACAAACGCCCGATGATCTTGCGCTTGGTCTCGGGGTCGCTGACGCCTTCCAGTTCGCCCAGAAACAGTTCTGTTTCGTCGGCGTGGATCACCTTGAGGTTCATGTGGTCGCGGAACATGCCCACGACTTCTTCGGCCTCGTTCAGGCGCAGCAGACCGTGATCGACGAAAACACAGGTCAACTGGTCACCGATTGCCTCATGCAGCAAAGCAGCGGCAACGGACGAATCAACACCGCCGGACAGGGCACAAATCACATGGGCGTCGCCCACCTGTTCCTTGATCGCGGCGATGGCCTGTTCGCGGTAGGCGCCCATGGTCCAGTCACCCGAAAAACCCGCCAGACGCACGAAGTTTTCATAAAGCTTCAGGCCGTTGGGTGTGTGGTGCACCTCGGGGTGGAATTGCACGGCGTAAAAGTTGCGCACAACATCTGCAGTGACCGCGAAGGGCGCATTGGGGGAAGTGCCATAAACCTCAAATCCTGGTGCGATTTCAGAGACATGGTCGCCATGGCTCATCCAGACTTGTTCGCGGTCGGTGGTGAACCAGCCGTCCAGCAGGGCAAGTTTGCCTTTGGGGGTCACATAGGCGCGCCCGAACTCTGCGGTGCCTTCGCCGCTGACGACCTTGCCGCCCAGTTGCGTCATCATCGTTTGCTGGCCGTAGCAGATACCCAGAACCGGAATACCCATGTCAAACAGGGACTGCGGCGCGCGGGGCGAACCTTCGCGGGTCACACTGTCGGGACCGCCTGACAGGATGACCGCTTTGGGCGCGAAATCCGTCAGAAAACTGTCGGTGACATTCTGGTAGGGGTGGATTTCGCAGTAGACGTTCAGTTCGCGCAAGCGACGGGCGATCAACTGAGTGACCTGACTGCCGAAATCGATGATAAGTAGGCGTTCGTGCGTGGTGTTTTCCATGGCGCTTCGGTAAAGCCTGACGCAGGTCAGCGCAAGAGTGCGCGGCGCGGGTTTTTTGCATGTGATTGCAGCGCATGTCGTTTTCGCGCCTCAAGGGCCGCAAACCCGCCCACCAACGGTCGCGCGCCGTTGTATGAGAGCGCCAAGAGATCGTTTCGCACAAGGGGACAAGAGATGTCGGATGCACCAGCCAGACCAGCACGCAGAGCCCGCGGTGGCGGAGGGGCTGCGCGCCGCGCAGAGCGGACGGCGGTCAGCATCGAGACAGCCAAATACATCGAACGCAATGTCCCCAACTATGAGGTCCTGACCGAAGAGGCGCTGGACATCGTCGAGGCCAACGCAGAAACGGTTCTGGCTGAAATCGGCGTGAACTTTGTCGATAATCCCCAAGCGCTGGTGCGCTGGAAAGAGGCGGGCGCCGAGGTCGAGGGCGAGCGCGTGCGCATTCCGCGCGGGCTGGCCCGTAAACTGTGCGCGACGGCGCCTTCGGAATACACCCAGCATGCCCGCAACCCTGCGCGCAATGTGGTTGTCGGTGGCAAGAACCTTGTGCTGGCACCGGTTTATGGCCCGCCATTCGTGCGTGATGCCGAGGGCGGCCGCCGCTATGCCACGATGGATGACTTCGAAAAATTCGTGAAACTGGGCTATATGTCCAAATGGCTGCACCATTCTGGTGGCACAGTTTGCGAACCCAC
>JBFEQR010000469.1:0-1991 GCA_041549425.1 Yoonia sp.
CCGGCGAAGTCCCGCATGAAATTGCAGCCGAGATCAAGCGCAAGACGATCGAGCTTGGCTTTTACGCCTGCAATTTCCCGCAAGAGGTCGGCGGCGCGGGTCTGTCCCATGTTGATTTCGCACTGGTCGAGCGTGAACTGGGGCGCGGGTCCATGGCGCTGAACCACTTCTTTGGCCGTCCGCAGAATATCCTGATGGCCTGTCAGGGTGACCAGATCGACCGCTATCTGCTGCCTGCGGTGCGGGGCGAACGGATGGACGCGCTGGCCATGACCGAACCTGATGCTGGTTCGGACGTGCGGGGCATGAAATGCAGCGCTGTGCGGGACGGGGGCGATTGGGTTCTGAACGGGTCCAAGCATTTCATCTCGGGGGCGGATCACGCGGATTTTTTCATTGTTTTCGTAGCCACTGGCGTTGATGACACCCCACGCGGGCCCAAAAAGCGGATCACGACATTTCTTGTGGATCGCGGCACGCCGGGGTTCACGGTGCGCGACGGTTATGCATCTGTCAGTCATCGGGGTTACAAAAACTGCATCCTTGATTTCGACAACTGCCGCCTGCCTGACGCACAGGTGCTGGGCGAGGTCGATGGCGGTTTTGCGGTGATGAACGAATGGCTTTATGCCACGCGGATCACGGTGGCGACGATGTCTGTGGGCCGTGCACGGCGCTGTTTCGACTATGCGCTGAACTATGCGGCCGAACGCCAACAATTCGGCCAGCCCATCGGAAAGTTTCAGGGCGTCAGTTTCCAGATCGCCGATATGATCACAGAAATCGACGCCGCCGATATGCTAACGCTTGCCGCTGCGTGGCGGCTGGATCAGGGGCTGCCCGCGAACCGCGAAATCGCCTCGGCCAAGGTTTACGCGACCGAAACGCTGGCCCGTGTCACGGACGCGACCTTGCAGATCTATGGCGGCATGGGCCTGATGAGCGATTTCCCGATCGAGCGTTTCTGGCGCGACGCGCGGGTCGAGCGTATCTGGGATGGCACCTCCGAGATTCAGCGCCACATCATCAGCCGCGAACTGTTGCGGCCATTGGGGGCCTGATGGCGCGGCTTGAACGGCTTTTGAACCCGCAGTCCATCGCCGTGATCGGCGGCGGCGCTTGGGGGGCAGAGGTGATCCGGCAGTGCCGCAAGATCGGCTTTGCCGGTGACCTGTGGGCGGTGCATCCGACCAGGGACGATGTTGCGGGACTGGCTCCCTATGCTTCGGTCGATGATCTGCCCCATGCGCCTGACGCGGCCTTCATCGGGGTGAACCGGCACACGACGATTGACGTAGTGCAGGCCCTGTCAGGGCGCGGCGCTGGCGGCGCGGTCTGTTTCGCCTCCGGATTTCAGGAAGCCGCAGCAGAGGATGGCGACGGCGCTGACCTGCAAGCCCGTCTGCTGGCGGCGGCAGGCAAGATGCCGATTATCGGCCCCAATTGTTATGGTTTCATTAACTATCTTGACGGCGTCACGCTTTGGCCGGACCAGCATGGCGGGCAGCGGGTGGATAGCGGCGTGGCGCTGATCACCCAGTCATCAAACATCGCGATCAACCTGACAATGCAGGCCCGCGGGCTGCCTTTGGCCTATGTGGTCACCGTCGGCAATCAGGCGCAGACGGGCCTGTCCGAGATCGGCAAGACGCTGCTAGGTAACCCACGGGTAACCGCGCTGGGGCTGCATATCGAGGGGCTGGATGATCTGGAGACATTTTCCGCACTGGCCGACTACGCCCGTCAACTAGGCAAACCGATCATCGCGATCAAGGCCGGCCGGTCCGACCACGCGCAGTCCGCAGCGGTGTCGCACACCGCGTCCCTTGCGGGAAGCGATGCCGGTGCCGACGCCCTGCTGGCACGCCTTGGTATCGGGCGGGTGTCGTCGCTGTCGGCCTTACTGGAAACACTGAAACTGTTGCATGTGGTTGGGCCTTTGGCATCGGCCCGCATCGCGTCGATGTCCTGTTCAGGGGGCGAGGCCAGCC
>JBFEQR010000470.1:0-1976 GCA_041549425.1 Yoonia sp.
AGGCCACAGGCCAAGGACCCGCCGATCTGCCAGTGTGCGATGTGATCGTTACCTTGGGCGCAGATGGCGCGGATTGGTACGGTACGGACGGCAAGCAGCATTTTCCCGCGCTCAAGGTCGATCCCGTCGATACCACTGGCGCGGGCGATACCTTTACCGGCTATGTCCTTGCCGGTCTTGATCGGGGGATGCCCATGGCACAAGCGATCGGGCAGGCGACCAAAGCAGGCGCGTTGATGGTCATGCGCCACGGCACCGCCGATGTGATCCCCGATTTGTCAGAGGTGCAGGCCTTTCGGCCATAACCGGCCAAAGACACGGCAAACCAAAGAGGAACCCCATGACCGAAGTTACCACGCATCAGGCCCAAGACGACGCCCGCAACGAAGATATCCTGATCTATGTCGACGGGCGAATCGTTCCCAAATCCGACGCCACGGTAAGCGTTTATGACAGTGGTTTCATGCTGGGCGACGGGGTGTGGGAAGGCTTGCGGCTATATGACGACAAATGGGCCTTTCTGGATGAACATATCGATCGGCTGTTCGAGGCGGCAAAGGCAATTGATCTTGATATCGGGATGGACCGAAAAGGGGTCATTTCCGCCTTGTTAGAGACACAAAAGGCGAACGCGATGACCACTAATGCCCATGCGCGGTTGATGGTGACACGCGGCATCAAGGTGCGCCCGTTCCAGCATCCCAGCCTGTCGCAATCCGGTCCGACTTTCGTGATTATCATGGAACACTCGCAGCCCAAAATCCCTCGCCCCATCACGCTGGCGACCGTGCCGCATCAGCGGGGTCTTCCTATGACCCAAGACCCCAAACTGAATAGCCATTCCAAGCTGAATTGCATCCTTGCCTGCATCGCCGCGCAAAAGGCGGGCGCAGATGAGGCGCTGATGCTGGATGTGCATGGTTTCGTGAACACCACGAACGCTTGCAACTTTTTTATCGTCAAGAAGGGTGCCGTCTGGACCAGCACCGGCGATTACTGCATGAACGGGATCACCCGTCAAAAGGTGATCGACCTGTGCCGCGCCAACGATATTCCGGTGTTTGAACGCAACTACAGCCTTGTCGACACCTATTCCGCGGATGAGGCGTTTTTGACCGGCACCTTTGGCGCGCAAACCCCTGTCAGCACGATCGACGGGCGGGTGATCGGCACGGGCGAGCTGGGTCCGGTGACCAAAAGACTGCGCGGTCTCTACAAAGATCTGGTTGCCCGCGCATGAGGATCGCGATGTGGTCAGGCCCCCGCAACCTGTCGACCGCGATGATGTATGCTTTCGGGAACCGTGCGGATTTTGCGGTTTGGGATGAACCGTTCTACGCGCCCTACCTTGCCGCAACCGGTGCTGATCACCCGATGCGGGATGAAATCATCGCCACGCACGAAACCGATCCGGCACGCGTTGCCCAGCGCTGTTTAGACACTATTCCGGCCCAAAAGCCACATTTCTACATGAAGCATATGCCGCATCACATGATCGACGGCTTCCCGTTGGAGTGGGCGCAGGACTGCGTCAATGTGCATCTGATCCGGCATCCCGCGCGCGTGGTCGCCAGCTATGGGGCAAAGCGGGATGAAATGACGCTGGACGACATTGGTTTCGCACAACAAGCGGCGCTTTTTGACAGGATTGGCGGTTTTGTGATCGACAGCCACGATATCCGTGCCGATCCTGAAGTTATGCTCAGAAAACTTTGTGATGCCATAGGCTTGGACTTCGATCCCGCGATGCTGCATTGGGATGCCGGCCCCCGCCCTGCTGATGGCGTTTGGGCTGCCCATTGGTACAACGCCGTGCATCAAAGTACCGGTTTTGCAGGGGCAGAAGGGCCGTTACCGGAACTGGACGCCGCCCAAGAAAAAATGCGGCACCTTGCGATGCCGCATTATGAAAAGCTTGCGGAATTAAAGCTTTAGCCCTTGCGGTTCCGTGCCGCCAACAGCTTCAACCGCAGCGC
>JBFEQR010000471.1:0-1962 GCA_041549425.1 Yoonia sp.
AGTTCCCCTGCGCCAGCAATCCAAATGCCACAGCCCCCACAACGGTGGCGCAGACGTAAATCACCAGCACCCGAAAGCCGCCGTAATATTCACCCGTGAACTTGCCCAGCGCCAGCGTCAGCGCCGCACAAAAGGCGACCTGCGTCAGTTGGGCATTCACATAAGGGTAGGTGACGAACCGTTTGAGCATGTCGAAAGAATAATCACCCTGCCCGACCACCCGGTCGAACACTGCCGCCGAAAACCCGTATTCCTGAATGGCGGCCAATCGCCAGCCTACACCCTGCGGCCCCCCGATGATCCCCTGATTGGCCAGTTGCATGACCAGTTCGATCCCGACGATTAACAGGGTCAGCGCAATGACCACCGGCGGGATCGCATTGACGGGGCTTTCTGGCTTCATCGCGGCAACCTTTGCGGGCTGTTGAAGTTGACGGGTCTGTCTGGCATGGGTATGCGACCACAGCCCTGAAATCCAGCCCGGACATTGCACGATGACAGAGACGACATTCACACCTCGCGTTTTTTCGGGGATCAAACCCTCTGGCGGGTTGACGCTGGGCAATTACCTTGGCGCGATCAAGCGGTTCGTCGGCATGCAGGGGCAGATGGAAACGATCTATTGCGTGGTCGACATGCACGCGATCACCGTCTGGCAGGACCCCAAGGAACTGGCCAACATGACGCGCGAAGTGGCCGCGGGCTATCTGGCCGCTGGGCTTGATCCGGCGCAGTCGATCCTTTTCAACCAAAGTCAGGTCTCTGGCCACGCCGAACTGGGCTGGATTTTCAATTGCGTGGCCCGTGTCGGCTGGATGAACCGCATGACGCAGTTCAAGGACAAGGCAGGCAGCAATGCGGAAAAAGTGTCGCTGGGGCTTTATGCCTATCCCGCGCTGATGGCGGCGGATATCCTGCTGTATCACGCCACCCATGTGCCTGTGGGCGAGGACCAGAAGCAGCATGTGGAGCTGACGCGCGACATCGCCAACAAGTTCAACCATGACTTCAAGGTCGATTTCTTCCCCCAGACCGAGCCGGTCATCGAAGGCCCCGCCATGCGCATCATGAACCTGCGTGACGGCACCAAGAAAATGTCGAAATCCGGCGAAAGCGATATGGAGCGGATCAACATGACCGATGACGCCGACAAGATCGCCAAGAAATTCAAAAAGGCCAAGACAGACCCCGAGCCGCTGGCCGAAACGATCGAAGGGCTGTCCGACCGCCCCGAGGCGCGCAATCTGGTCGAGATTTACGCCGCCCTGAACGATATGACACCCGAGGCGGTGATCGCGGAATATGCGGGTGCGCAATGGGGCAAGTTCAAACCTGCGCTGGCCGATCTGGCGGTCGCGAAACTTGCGCCAATCTCTGACGAAATGGCCCGCTTCATGGCCGATCCCGCCGAGATCGACCGCATCTTGGGTGAAGGCTCTGCCAAGGCACGTACAATCGCCGAACCGATCCTGCGCGAGACCTACGATATCGTCGGGCTGCTGCGCAGCTAGCAGGCTCACTTTACGCTCTTGCAAAGGCGGCCTACAGTCCGCGCGGACAAGAGGTGAAAAATGGCAACCGGAACGAATATCACGACCTATTTCGAAGGCGCATGGCATCAGGGTGATGTGCCGATCATGCGCGCTGCCGACCACGGGTCATGGCTTGGCACGACCGTTTTTGACGGGGCGCGCATGGTGAACGGGCTGACGCCCGATCTGGACCTGCACTGCGCCCGTGTGAACCGCTCCGCGCAGGCGCTCATGATCACGCCGACTGTCAGCACCGAAGACATGATCGCAATCACCCGCGAAGGGCTTGCCAGATATCCCGAGGGGGCCCCCGTCTATATCCGGCCCATGTACTGGGCGATCCACGGCGATGCGACGGCCATTGTGCCCAGCGCCGAAGAAACCGGCTTTGCCATCTGCCTTGAGGAAAGTCCCTTTGCCGCACCCACCG
>JBFEQR010000472.1:0-1961 GCA_041549425.1 Yoonia sp.
ACCACCTTGTCCGCATAGGCCTGCCGCGCGGCAGGTCCCACCTGCTGCACATGGCCCTTGCGTGTCGTGGCGGGGAAATCACCGGCCTCTGCCGCCTGCCTGATCGCGGCAAAGGCACCGTCAGGGTCCAGCGGACGCGCACCCGCGCCGACCATCTTCATCCCGTTATAGTTGATCGGATTATGCGACGCCGTCACCGCGATTCCGCCATCGGCCCCCCGATGCGCGGTGGCAAAATACATCTCTTCGGTGCCCGCCAGACCAAGATCCAGCACATCACAGCCCGCATCGACCAGCCCACGCGCAACCGCCCCCGCCAAAGCAGGCGAGCTTTCGCGCGCATCGCGTCCGACCACCACTTTGCCAGCCTGCATTACCTGCGCAAAGGCACGCCCGATCCGGTAGGCAATCGTTTCATCCAGCGTCTCGCCCAGCACGCCGCGAATGTCATAGCGATGGAAACACGCCAGCGGCATGGCTCGGGTGATGTCGCTGGGGGGTGTCGTCGTCATGTCGGGAACCACCGTGTTGCGCCACAACCTTAGCGGGAGTCTCGGGAATGATAACCCCAAAGCGCAGCAGCCAGCCCTAACGGTCCTCTGACAGCGCCTTGATCTCGGTCCTGATGCAGGGCTGGTCCTCTTGGCGGGCGACATCCCGCAGGCGGGTCAGCAGGGTCAGCACATGATCCAGCACCAGCGCGTCGGGCTTGATGTATTGGCGGCACAGCGGAAAACTGGATGCGAACAGCTTTTCGAATGTCAGCGCAGGAAAGGTCATCCGCTCCAGTGTTTTGTCCTGCAAGCCGGATTTGTAGGTGCTGGCCACAGTCAGCACACCCGCCAGACGATTGAGACAATCAATCGCCGTATAAGGATCATTCACCCCCGGTGACAGGGCGCGCGCCACCATCTCGACCAGTTGTTCCGCCAGAAATGTCGGGTTCTGGTTTTCGGTCCGGCCAAGCCCTACCGCATAGGATTCCGTGATGCGGCTTTCATCATCAGCGGACAGCGGGCTGTCGGTCCAAACCGCAAACACCGGCGTTGCGGTGGTCACAAAGGCGCCAATCGGGGCCTTGAGGGCGATATGCCAGTCGTTTTCCTTGGCCAGCTTTTGAAGATGATCGAAATTGACCGCCTGAATATACCCCGAACAGTGTCCCGTCAGAACCCGATCCGCAGGGCGGTCGGGTGTCGCGCTTTGACGTGACTGTCCGTCGTTGTCGTCGATCACCGCGCGGATCTGGTCCTCCAGCGCGTCCCCGATCTTTGCGGATATGCGGGTGACATTGATGGTTTCGGGAATGTGGTGGATAAAGAAAATCAGCGTAAAGATGCACAGCAGCGTCAGCAAAAGCGCGACGATCAGCGAATATTGCGGCACAAATCCCGACACACCGCCATCGGTGCCAGTCTGCACCGTGCGCAGCACGACCAGCGCATAGACAAAGGTCGCGATCAGGATGCCAAGGCTCCACTGGGTGCCGCGGTCGCGCATGAAATTGCCGATCAGACGCGGCCCGAAATTGCCCGATGCAAAAGACACCGCCACAAGGGTCATCGAAAACATCACGCCCGTCACGCCGATCACCGACTGTGCGATCACCGCCAGCGTAGATCGCGCGCCATCCGCTTGGGTATCGACAAAGCTGGCTGGCAGATCAAAAGGCAACGCCCCCGCATGCTGATCGACCCACCCCATCACCGTGGCAAGCAACAGACCGACAAGCACCAGAACCGACGGCAAGAACCAGTAGCTGGCCCTGATGTCCTGCAAAAGCTTCAGTAAAAACGCTCGTTTGCCCAAGGAAAACCCCCACCCGCTTGCCGCCCGCCAACGACAAGCTAGCGCAACCGTCGACCCCTGTATCCGATATAATGACCCAAGGCCGCCGGAACCAAAATCGTTCCCGCGCGTTAGCCCAGAATATTTTTATGAGGAAACCCAAATGGCGCAAA
>JBFEQR010000473.1:0-1955 GCA_041549425.1 Yoonia sp.
CAGCAACGCCCAGTATCAGGGCACAGGTGTGATGACCTACGCCGACGGTTACCGCTATGAAGGCCAATGGGCCGCTGGGCAGCGCAATGGTGAGGGGCGCGCAACCTATCCCGACGGCACCGTCTACGAGGGTGGTTTCCTCAATGGTCAGCGCAATGGTCAGGGGCAGATCACCCTGCCTGACGGTTTCACCTACGCAGGTGGCTGGCAGGATGGCGTGATCAGCGGCGAAGGTGTGGCCACCTATGCCAACGGTGACGTCTATGAAGGCAACTTTGTTCGCGGACGGCGCGAAGGCGAAGGTGTCATGCGCTATGCGTCAGGGCAGGAAAGCGCTGGCACATGGTCGGACGGCGCGCTTGTCTCCGAGGACAGTGACAACAACTGATCGGCCATCTCAACCGGGCAAACAAAAGGGCTGGCCGTGTCGCCAGCCCTTTTGTCGTCTAGACGGGCTCGCCTTGATCAAGCCGCTCAAGCAGGGCCTGCGCTTCATCCAGCACGGTTTCGCGTTTCTGCGCATCCATCCGGTCCCACACGCGGTACATATTGCCCATGCGGGGGTTGCCTTCAAACCGGCTGCGGTGGCGGTCCAGAAAATGCCAATACAGCAGGTTGAAAGGACAGGCCTTCTCTCCGGTCTTGTCCTGCACGCGGTAAGCGCAGGACCCGCAATAGTCGGACATCTTGTGAATATAATTGCCTGACGAAATATAGGGTTTCGACGCGATGATACCACCATCGGCAAACTGGCTCATCCCGATGACATTGGGCGCCTCGACCCATTCATAGGCATCGGCATAGACCGCCAGATACCATTCATGCACATGGGCCGGATCAACACCGGCAAGAAGCGCGAAGTTCCCCGTCACCATGAGACGCTGAATGTGATGGGCATAGGCGTGTTCTTTGGTTTGTTTGACCGCCTGTGCCATGCAATTCATCTGCGTGTCGCCGCCCCAATAGACCGCAGGCAAGGCGCGGCTGTGGTCCAGACCATTGCGGGCGGTATAGTCGGGGCCCTCCAGAAAATAGATGCCACGCACATATTCGCGCCAGCCGATGATCTGGCGAATAAACCCTTCGACCGCGTTTAACGGCGCATGTCCCGCGCGATAGGCGGCCTCGGCCTGTTGGCAGACGTCCAGAGGATCAAGAAGACCTGCATTCAGGTAAAAACTGATCAGCGCATGATAAAGAAACGGCTGGCCGTGCAGCATCGCATCCTGAAAATCGCCGAACTTGGGCAAACCGCCGTCGATCCAGTGGGTCAACTGCGCTTGGGCCTGATCTGCATCTGTCGCGAACCAGAACGGCTGCAAGTCGCCAAAATTGTCGTCAAAGCGGTCAGCGACCAGATCAAGAACCGCCTTGTCGGGGTTGAACCGCAAGGGGCCTTCAAAATCAACCTGATCGGGGGCGGGCTTGCGATTGTCATGGTCGTAATTCCACTTGCCGCCCTCGGGTTTGTCGCCATCCATCAAAAGACCGGTCTTGCGACGCATATCGCGATAGAAATACTCCATGCGCAATTGCTTGCGCCCATCCGCCCATGTTTCGAAGTCCTGATGGGACGCGATAAAGCGGGTGTCCGGCAAACAATGCGACCGCAGCGGCATTTCTGCCAGATCATCGATCAGCCGCCATTCACCCGGTTCGGTATAGACGACACCCGCGGCGTCATGTTGTGAGGCGCGACGGATCAATTCACCGGTGACGGTGCCGGTATTGTCCGGATCATCCAGCGTGGTGTAGTCCACCTGCCAGCCCTCATCACGCAATGCTTGCGCAAACTTGCGCATGGCCATGAAGGTGAATGCGATCTTTTTGGGATGATGGGGGACATAGGTCGCCTCCCCTGATACTTCTGCCATGACGACACGGTCGTTGTCTTTGTCGGCCTTTTGCAGGGCGGACAGGCTTGGCGACAACTGATCGCCCAGAACAAGAACCAG
>JBFEQR010000474.1:0-1949 GCA_041549425.1 Yoonia sp.
CAGGGGCCTGTGCGTGGCCCAGAATATGCGCGGCCCTATCGGGCACACGCGCAGAGGCATAGACCTTGGCTGCCTTCGACAACCGCGCCGAAATCCGGTCGCCGGGGCGCGCGACGACACCAATCGGCACGGTCTCCATGATCCAGCGCCAATCCTGCCAGCGATGGAACTGCGCAAGATTGTCGGCACCCATCAACCACACAAAGCGCACAGCGGGATAGCGTTGGCGCAATGCAGACAGGGTCTGCGCGGTATAGCGGGTGCCCAAACGGGCCTCTATGTCAGTGATCCTGACACGCGGGTGGCGCATCATGGCTTGTGAAGCCTGAACACGCTCCGCCAGCGGTGCGGGGCCATCTTTCTTGAGGGGGTTTCCCGGTGACACCAGCCACCAGACCTGATCCAGCCCAAAGCGTTTCAACGCGGCCTTGGTAATATGCACGTGACCTGCATGGGGCGGATCAAAGGACCCTCCCAAAAGGCCGATGACCTGTCCTGCTTTTGCTGGGGGCAATGCCGTCATGTCCAATTTATCCGACAAACCAAGGTAATAGAAACAAAGGGCATGAACTGCGCGCGATCCAATCGTGAAATTCTGAGGCTCCGGTGGGCCGTAGTAGCCATTTCCACAGGCTTTGTGTCAACACTCCCACGCAAAAACGTGATGGCGAACACCATTTCTGACGCCACCCCCGATGCATAGCGGGTCAGGGCATGTTGCGCCTTTCCATTCATATCATTTTGTAATTGAAATGGCACGACAGCTTGTGAAGAAACCAAACGCGCAACAAACGGCGACAACATGATCGACTTTCTTATCATCGGGGGCGGCATCGCCGGCATTTCTGCGGCGGCACGGCTTTCCGCCCTTGGATCGGTGACAGTGCTGGAAGGCGAAGACGCGCTTGCCTATCATGCCTCCGGACGCTCTGCGGCGCTGTTCGAACAGAACTACGGCCAACCCTCGACAGTGGCCCTGAACAAGGCCAGCAAAGACTACCACATCGCAGCAAAGGTCCTTGCCCCCCGTGGTCTGATGCTGATCGGGCGCGATGACGAAGCAGAGGCCTTTCGCGCCGACCAACAAAAGATGCAGCTTGAACCGCTTTCCATCGCAGAGGCCAAGGCAAAGTTTCCGATCCTTGATGACAGCAAGATTACCATGGCCGCCTATGACGGGCAGGCATGGGATATCGACACCGACAAGCTGGTGCAAAGCTTTGCCCGCACTGCCCGCCAGAACGGCGCGCAGATCGTGACAAAGGCGCAGGTGACCGGTCTGCACCGCACCACATCAGGCTGGAGCGTTGTCACGGCACAGGAAACCTATACCGCACGCTGCGTGGTGAATGCCGCCGGTGCGTGGGTCGATTTAATCGCAAAACTGGCGGGCATCACCCCGCTTGGCGTGACCCCGCTGCGTCGCTCAGTGGCGCGCATCCCCGCACCCAGCGGGCATGATGTTAGCGCGTGGCCCATGGTCTTTGGCCCGAACGAGGATTGGTACGCCAAACCCGACGCAGGCGCCCTTATCGTATCGCCGGGGGATGAAGACCCGATGACGCCACATGACGCCTTTGCCGACGATATGGTGCTGGCCGAAGGTCTGGCGCGCTATGAACAGAATGTCTGCGAACCGGTCACGCGGTTGCTTGGCTCTTGGGCAGGGTTGCGGACTTTCGCACCTGACCGCACGTTGGTTCTGGGCCCCGATCCCCGCGACGGCAGTTTTATCTGGTGCGCCGGTCAGGGTGGCTATGGGGTGCAATCGTCACCGGCGGCAAGCCAGCTTCTGGCGGATCTGGTGGGCGGTGCGCGCCCCTCGATCGACGCGGCCGCGGTCAAGGCGTTATCCGCAGCAAGATTTGCATAGTGCGCCCTTACATAAACGCGCGGGTCACCCGTCGACGCGAATTGTTGCGTTCTTTGGATCATAGGGGCTGTCTTCG
>JBFEQR010000475.1:0-1945 GCA_041549425.1 Yoonia sp.
CAGGAAGCCCCATTAGCTCAGCTGGTAGAGCAGGTCCTTCGTAAGGACAAGGTCGGCGGTTCGAGTCCGTCATGGGGCACCAATTATTCAAAAAAGGCAGATGTCTTTTTGGTCACGAACGGCCCAAACCAGCCATTGACGAATGGTCGCCACGCCGCAGTGCAGCTTCCCCGAAGCGGACATTGCCAAAGGTGCGCAGCATTTAAGTGGTTCGATGACCGCAATGCGGACAAAGCTGCCGAAGGACAGTTCATCTCGATTGTCGGCTCCCCGACCCATAGCTGCCGCTCGAAATCGTCAAACACGTTGCATTGCAGCTTACTCAGCCGCGACCTGCGACACTTGCTTGGTATCGGTTAAGGTCCGAGACAAGCGATTGGCCGGAAGGGACGCCCATCCGTTCGCAGAACTCTGCCCAGACGACAGCGTAGGGCAGGTCCTTGATCTCTTCGGTGACAACCAGGCGGGAGGTGTAGTCGAGGTTGTTTTCCGCTGACTTTAGCCCATCCCAAGGGGCCAGCAGCGCTCGCAGCAGTGCCTTTTGCATGTTACGTGTGCCGATGACCCATGCCGCTGTGCGGCTGATCGTGGCATCAAAGAAATCGAGCCCGATATGGGTGCGCCCCAGCAGGTCCGCGCTCACCAGTTCTTGCGCCATCTGAAGGATCGCGTCATCCAGCAAGATCACATGGTCGCTGTCCCATCGCATTGGGCGGCTGACATGGAGCAGGATTTCGTCGACCGACAAGGCAACCGAGCTGAGTTTGTCGGCGACGTTTTCGGTCGGGTGGAAATGCCCCATGTCGAGGCACAGCAAGGTGCCTTTGCGGATCGCATAGCCCAAGTAGAATTCATGGCTGCCGACAGTGCAGGCTTCAACGCCGATGCCGAACAGCTTGCTTTCGACAGCATCGAGAACTTGCGCCTTATCCTGCGGGGTGGCCATCATCGCGTCGAGCGAATTTTCCAGCCGTTGGCGTGGCGCCATGCGGTCCACGGGCGTGTCCTTGTAGCCGTCGGGCACCCAGATGTTGTTGATACATGGGGTGCCAAGCGCGGCCCCCATTTGCGCCGCGATGTCGCGTGAGCGTTTGCCGTGTTCGATCCAGAAATCGCGAATGCCTTTATCGGGGTGGCTGAGTGTCAGATTGTCATCTGCCTTTTCGTGCGCAAAGAACGTCGGGTTGAAATCAAGGCCTAGGCTTTGGTCCTTCGCCCAATCGACCCAAGGTGCAAAGTGGCTGTATTCAATCTCGTCGCGGTCAGGGTTCTGGTCGGTATCGAGGTAAAAGGCATGCAGGTTGAGCCGGTGATTGCCGGGTATCTTTGAGTAGGAGAACTCTAGATCCGCGCGTAGCTCGTCGGGCGTACGGGCGCGGCCGGGGTGGTTACCTGTGGCTTGAATGCCGCCGCCAGAACTGCCGGTTTTGGTCTCAAACCCAACGACGTCGTCCCCTTGCCAGCAGTGCATGGAGATCGGGATGGTGGCAAGTTTGCTTAGGGCTGTTTCAGTGTCCACGCCCCAATCGGCGAAGGCGGCTTTTGCGCTGTCATAGCTCATGTTGTGTCCTCCCTCAGACGCTTAGCGCGTGAACGCTTCTTTATTGCCTGCATCGACGTTGATGATGTTGCCCGTGGATTTGGCCGACAGATCGGATGCGAGAAAATAGGCGGCTTCCGCGATGTCCTCAGGCAGCACAGAACGTTTCAGCATGGATCGATCCCGATACATTTCCTCCAGCCCATCCTTGTCGGTGCCATAGGTACCGGCCCTCTGGTCAAGCCACTCGCCCTGCCAGATTTTGGATCCCTTCAACACCGCATCAGGGTTCACAACGTTCACGCGCACCCCCATCGACGCGCCTTCAAGGGCAAGACAGCGGGCAAGGTGAATCTCGGACGCTTTGGCGGTGCAATAGGCCGATGCATTCGGCGACGCGGCGAG
>JBFEQR010000476.1:0-1941 GCA_041549425.1 Yoonia sp.
GACGGTCAGACCCAACATGTTCCAGTTCTGCATCCCGCCCCGATAGTAATAGATCTTTTCAGCCGGAAAGCCTGCCTCGATCATGCGGCGCGCGGCAGTTGGTGATTGCCCGCACCACGGGCCGTTGCAGAACAGGACCACATCAGGAAGATCCCCCTCGCAAATCCAGCCGTCGAAATCAATTTCACACCCCAGTTCGCCCAGCCTGTCAGCAGCTTCGGTATAGGGGACAGAGATCGCGCCGGGGATTGTGCCCTCTTCATATTGCGTGCGCACGCGTCCATCGACAAGCACGGCATCAGCGGACTGTATGAAATCCAGCACCTCCAGTTCGCCGATCGTCGTCACGCCTGGGGCGGGGGTCATCGGTTGGATGCAAAAACTCGGACAAGGTCGTGACGTTTTGAGCCAAGGCCCGCTAAGCTGTGCGTCGGTATCCTGATTGCGCATGATTTCGACAGGTCCCGCGCCGGTTTGGACGGTGACACTAAAGAGGTCTTTGGTGATGCCCACGTCTTCTGCCGTGGCAGCCGTTGCAACCACGGCCAATGACAGTCCGAACAAAAGTCCCCGCATCTGCGTATCTCCCTCAAGTTTGAAAATTTGACCTAACGGTGCCCCAGATTGGGCATTTTGCGCAATGGCGGGCCTGACTTTTCTCAATGTCTTGTTGGAAGGCGAAGCTGCGCTGCCAATATCGCAACGTCAGGTCGTGAACTTACAATTTTGGAAAAATGGTGGGCGACCCTGGAATCGAACCAGGCGTGAGTCGCCTCGAGGGAGTTACAGTCCCCTGCCACACCTTGCGGCCTGTCGCCCAACCAAGCGCTGAGTACCTGCGCGCCCCTAGGCCGTCAACACTAAAATGGCGGGTTTTTACACCCACTTCACAGCCCGCCCAATGTCGGGTATCGCCTGATCCCAATCAGAAGGGTAGCAAACGATGAAAAAGCCAAAGTGGGTCGTCGCAAAAGAACAGGCCAAGCGTGTCGCGGCGCAGGAAACCGTGTGGTTGTTCGGCCTGCACGCGGTGCGCGATGCGCTGCAAAACCCTGCCCGTGAAAAGCTGCGGCTAGTCGTGACGCGCAATGCGCTGGAACGTCTGGGCGATGCCGTCACTACAGCAGGCATCGCGCCTGAAATCTCGGACCCGCGCAAATTCGCAGCGCCGCTTGATCCACAGTCAGTGCACCAGGGGGCCGCGCTTGAGGTTAAGGCGCTGGATTGGGGCAGCCTTCAGGACGTCGCACTTGGCGACGGGCCGATGCCGCCGCGCATCGTGCTTCTGGACCGCGTGACCGACCCGCATAACGTTGGCGCGATCTTGCGTTCGGCAGAGGTGTTCGGCGCGCGGGCTGTGGTCGCCGTGCAGCGCCACTCGGCGCCGGAAACCGGTGCATTGGCAAAAACCGCCAGCGGTGCGCTGGAACGTCAGCCTTATCTGCGTGTGCGCAATCTGGCGGATGCGATGACTGCGCTTAGGGACATGGGCTATCTGGTTCTGGGGCTGGACGGAGAGGCCGATCAGACAATCGAAGAGGCCGTGGAAGGCAAGCGTGACCGCCCGATCGCCCTTGTGATGGGCGCAGAGGGCCCGGGATTGCGCGAAAAAACCCGTGAGACCTGCGACGCTTTGGTTAGAATCGACGCAAGTGCGCAATTTGGATCGCTCAATGTCTCAAATGCTGCCGCAGTCGCCCTATATGCTGTGAGAGGCTAGGACAAAGGGGCGCGCTGATGGCGGCAACCAAAATTGCGACATGCTGCTATTGCGGGACCAAAGCTGCGCTTGTCTTGCGTGGTAAGGACAAGCACGAACTGACCTGTCGCAGTTGCGGTGCACCGCTGCGGGCGCTGAAAATGCTGCCGCTTCATCAAGGACGTCCAGAGACTGGCGCATCCGAGCCATTCCAGCAGAAACCAATCAGGCGCAAAGCCGAA
>JBFEQR010000477.1:0-1929 GCA_041549425.1 Yoonia sp.
CAATGACATCCTGCGCTCTTGCGTACACTGCGGTTTTTGCACCGCAACCTGCCCCACCTATCAAGTGCTGGGAGATGAGCTCGACAGCCCACGGGGCCGGATTTACCTGATCAAGGATATGCTCGAGAACGAGCGCAAGCCGGACGAAAAGACAGTCAAGCATATCGACCGCTGCCTGTCCTGTCTGGCCTGCATGACGACATGCCCCTCTGGCGTGCATTACATGCATCTGGTCGACCATGCCCGCGCCTATATCGAAAAGAACTATGACAGGCCGTTCTCGGACCGCGCCTTGCGGTGGGTTCTGGCGCGTATCCTGCCCTATCCGATGCGGTTTCGTGTGGCGCTTCTTGGCGCCAAGATCGGGCGGCCGTTTGCGCGCCTGATGCCGGATGCCCGTTTGCGTGCCATGCTGGAGATGGCACCGAAAACCATTCCACCCGTCAGCCGCAATGACGACCCGCAAACCTTTCCTGCAGAAAACAAGAAGATGCGCGTGGCGCTGATGACCGGTTGCGCCCAAAAGGCGCTGAATACCGATATCAATGATGCCACCATCCGCCTTCTGACCCGTCTGGGTGCCGAAGTGGTTGTCGCCGAAGGTGCGGGCTGCTGCGGTGCGCTGACCCATCATATGGGCAAGGAAGACGAAAGCCATGCGACCGCCGCCAAAAACATCAAGGCCTGGGCGAAAGAGATCGACAATGGCGGGCTGGACGCCATCGTGATCAACACGTCCGGCTGCGGCACGACCGTCAAGGACTACGGCCATATGTTCCGCAACGACCCGCTGGCCGAAGATGCCGCGCGGGTGTCGGCTATTGCGATGGATGTGTCTGAAATCCTGATGAAGCTTGATATGCCCGAAGGTGCCGACAAAGGCACCAAAGTCGCCTATCACGCCGCCTGTTCGTTGCAGCATGGCCAGCAGATCAAGACCTTCCCCAAGGATCTGTTGAAAAAGGCAGGCTTTACTGTGCTTGAACCCGCCGACAGCCATCTGTGCTGCGGGTCTGCGGGCACATACAACCTGATGCAGCCCGAGATTTCCAAGCAATTGAAGGCGCGCAAGGTGCAAACCCTTGAAGCCCTGACGCCAGACATCATTTCGGCAGGCAATATCGGCTGCATGATGCAGATCGGCGGCGCAACCGACGTGCCCATTGTGCATACGGTCGAATTGCTGGATTGGGCCACAGGCGGGCCGCAACCCCCTGCACTGACAGCCGAGGGCAAACGTGAACCACAAATCCCGATCCTGCGCTAACGCCATAATGCTGCCCCAACTGTGGGCCACAGTCTGTCAATGACATATCGCGTGGCCCTCAAGCAGCTTTGGCGTGCAATCGCACTGACCTGCGCCTTCACGGTCGGGGCCGAGGCGCAACAAGGCGGGCCGGTCGCGCTCCACACAATGCAGGACAGTCAGGGTTGGACCGCTGTCGGGCGTCTTGATATCGAGGGCAAGGGATTTTGTACTGCCGCCCTGATCCGCGATAACCTGATACTGACCGCTGCCCATTGCATCTATGACCGCAACGGGCGTGCAATCGCCCCCCAGCGGTTTTCCTTTCAGGCAGGCCTGCGCGACGGGCGCGCCGAAGCAACGCGCGAGATTTTGCGCGCGGTGCATCACCCCGACTACCGTTTTGCGATTGATGCCACAGATGCGCCTGCGGTCGCGGTCGATATTGCCGTTCTGGAACTGGCGCGACCTATCCGCCTGACACGACTGCGCCCCTACACAATCGCACCGCGCCCTTTGACGGGCGATGACGTTCGCGTGGTCTCTTATGGTCGCGGGCGCGCCGACGCGCCCAGCCTGCAAGAGGATTGCAGGGTTCTGGGGCATGAGCGCGGCGTTCTGGTCATGACCTGCGATGTGGAATACGGATCAAGCGGCTCTCCCGTATTCATGCAGATTAACGG
>JBFEQR010000478.1:0-1900 GCA_041549425.1 Yoonia sp.
GCGCAACGCCCTTTCGTCGGGACGTGCGGGCAAGTCAAACAGCAGTTTCGCAGCCTCTTGCAGTGCCAGATCACCGGGTGCGAAAATATCGGCCCGCCCCAGTGAAAACATCGTGTAGATCTCGGCGGTCCACGGGCCAATACCGGACACTGCGGTCAGCGTGCCGATCACTTCCTGCGCAGGCAGTACACGCAGCGCGTGATAGTCGATGCCCGCCCGCGCCAGCGCATGGGCATACCGGACCTTTGGCCGACTCAACCCCAAGGCGCGCAAATCATCCTCTGACGCTTGTGCCACAGCGTGCGGCGTGGTCATGCCCGCCGCCTGCACCCGCCCCCAGATCGCGCCCGCTGATGCAACGCTGACCTGCTGGCTGATGATAGCGCCAAGCAGTTCGGCAAACCCGTCAGGTTTCAGACGCAGTGGCAAAGGCGGCAAATCCTGCATGGCAAGCGCAAAGCGCGGCTCTGTCCGGGACAGCCAAGCGGCCCCCTCTGACACGCAGGCATCACTGACAATGCGCCGCTCGTTCACAGTGCGGCCACCCAATCCAATGCGGCCTGCACGTCATGCACAACGGGCCAGTCACCCTGCGCAGGGCGCGCAATCATCAGAACCGGAATACCCAAAAGACGCGCCGCAGTCAGCTTGGTCCGGCTTGGCGCGCCACCTGCATTCTTCACGATCAGGCAATCAACGCCCAACTTGGTAAACAGCGCCACCTCGTCCTCGACCGAAAACGGGGGCCGCCCGACCAGATACCGCCCGCCTTCAAAGGGAAACGGTGCCGTCGGCGGGTCGATCTGGCGGCAAATCACCACGCGCCCCGCCAGATTGGCAAAACGATCCAGTGTCTGCCGCCCCGTGCCCAGAAAAACGGTCGCACCAGGGGCAATATGCCCCGCTGCGTCCTCTTCGCGGGCAATCTCGGTCCAGTTATCACCGGCCTCGGGCAGCCAAGGCGGACGCAGGACTTGCAGGTAGGGCAGCGATTCTTCTGCACAAATCCGCGCCGTGCGCGCGGTGATACGGCTGGCATAGGGATGTGTGGCGTCCAGCACGGCACTGATCTGCGCCCGCCGCAGATAGGCCTTGAAGCCCTCCGCACCGCCAAAACCACCCACGCGCACGGGCAATCCCTGATCCTGCGGGGCGCGTGTCGCGCCTGCCAGCGAAATGACCGCGTCCTGCCCTGCCAATTGTCCGGCGATCTGGCGCCCCTCGGCTGTGCCTCCCAAAACCAGCAGCGTCATGGGCCCGCCTGCGCGATGATCGTGCCTTTGCGGTCGATGACAACGACATCATATGCGATGCCCGCGCCGCCAAACCGCTCTTGCAGATGCGCCAAAGCGCTCTGCGCGACACGTTGCGCCAAGGGCGCGCCCGCGATCTCATAGGCCTCCAGCGCGGTATTGGCCTGCGCCACCGCAGGTACCCCCGCCAGCGCGGCGAGTGCGTCGAAATCCACTTGCGAGCGGCCCGAATGCAGGTCCACAGCCCCTTGTGCCAGCTTGGTCATCTTGCCAATACCACCACCCACGGTGACGCGGGCGACAGGGTGTTTGACCAGATATTTCAGCATCCCGCCAGCAAAATCCCCCATATCCAGCATGGCGTGATCGGGCAGGCCATAAAGACGCTGTACGGTCGCCTCGGACGTGGCCCCCGTACATCCCGCCACATGGCCCAACCCGTCTGCACGCGCCACGTCGATGCCGCGGTGAATAGAGGCGATCCAAGCCGCACAGCTAAAGGGACGCACGATGCCGGTGGTGCCAAGGATGGACAGGCCACCTTCGATCCCAAGACGCGGATTCCATGTCTTTTGAGCAAGTTCGGCCCCGCCCGGCACGGAAATCTCGATCTCGATATCTGGGGCACGGCCAAATCGCGCGGCCAC
>JBFEQR010000479.1:0-1873 GCA_041549425.1 Yoonia sp.
GGCAATTGGGACCCGACGCTGGCCTTTGTCATGGGGGGCGCCATTCTGCCGATGGCCATCGCGTGGCAGCTGACCCGTGGCCGCAAACCGGTGCTGGCGGCCGCCTTCCCTGCACCGCCAGAACAGCGCGTGGGCCGTAATCTGGTCTTGGGATCAACCCTGTTCGGCATGGGATGGGGCCTCGCAGGGCTTTGCCCCGGACCGGCAATTGCGTCTTTGGGATTTGGCGGCACAGGTGCGATCATCTTTGTTGCGGCGATGGCTGCGGGTATGCTTTTTGCCCCTAGTGTTCGCGCGCGACTGGACCAACAACGCGTAGCGGCGTAGAGATGCTCCATGGATATTAAACCGCTCAGCCCGACTTTCGCCGTAACACCCCAGATCGCGGTGGAGGACATTCCCGCGATCAAGAATGCAGGTTACACAACGATCATCTGCAACCGGCCTGACGCCGAAGTGCCGCCAAGCCATCAGGCAGCGGCCATCGGAGAAGCGGCGCGCGCGGCGGGTCTGACCTTTATCGTCAATCCCGTGACCCATCAGGGACTGGTGATGGATATGATCACCGGCCAAAAGGCAAGCATGGACGCCGCAGACGGGCCTATTTTGGCCTATTGCGCGTCCGGCACACGCTCTGCGATTGTGTGGTCGTTTACCCAAGCGGGCGAGATGCCGACACAAG
The DNA here is from genome assembly GCA_041549425.1 of Yoonia sp. Classification (GTDB taxonomy): domain Bacteria; phylum Pseudomonadota; class Alphaproteobacteria; order Rhodobacterales; family Rhodobacteraceae; genus Yoonia. Next base: position 683 of record JBFEQR010000479.1, read on the forward strand.
ACATCATCGCGGCCACCGCTGCCGCGGGGTATGATCTGGGCGGCATGGCGCCACAGATCGACGCGATCGCACAAGCCTAGCGGTGGGTTCAACTCTGATCCAGTCCGTTAAACTCTAGCTCCATCTCGATTTCAGGGGGCGCCGACATGGCGTCCTCTGCCATTGGATCTGGTGGGTCTGCGATGTCCAGTGCCGGGCTCATCATGGTCATCGGGTCGGGCAATTCTTCGACAGCCATCGTCGGACCTGCTGATGCAATTGGACTTGGCAAATCCTGCAAATCCGGTGATGGCGGCGTCTGCAAACGCACCGCACGCATCCCCCCGCTTTGTCCCAGCTTTGCCTGCGCCACTTCTTGCCCGTCCGGCCCCAACAACCTGACGGAATTCACACTGCAACCTGTCAACGGCACGACCGTCCCCACCTGCATCGCCTGCGCCGTCGCCAAGGGGATTTTGAAACGGTGCAACAACGCTGTCAGCGAGGCCGGTGCGGCGGCGATCACGTCAGGGAAATGGCGGCCCCAATCAGCCTTGTCGGGCAACGGCACATCACTGGGGTCCGGCGTTTCAATCAGCGGCAAGGCCATTAGCAGCAGACCCCGCCTGTTTGCGGGCCCCAATTGCACATTCATCTGCAAAAACCGGTATTGTTGATCTTTTAGCAACAGTCCAGCCGCGCGACTGTCCGCGATCCTGTCGTCGTGGGTCACACCATCGGCCCAGCCGTCAAAACCCGTACCGCGCACCGCATCTGGAAAAGCGCGCAAGAAGGCCGCGATCATCGGATCACATAGCGTCTTGTCCGCGCGGGTAGGCCGGCGCGGGTCAACAGATTGCGCGGACAATGTTCCCATCGTTTCCATTTCCAGCACTGCCGCGCGCAGCTGCATGTCCAATGCAATCAGTCCGTTCAGTTCTCCATCCCGATGCAGACGCAAAAGCATCAGGTCATCCGGCAAGGCCTCCAGCATATCATCAAGCGGTCGCACCTCTTCGGCGACGCTGGTAACGGAAAGGGGTAGCCCGACCGTATCATTTGCAGCCTTCGTCAGGGCCAAACGCACGGCACGCGACGACGTCAGCGGGTTTTCAAACACGCCTGTGTCCTGCGATCGGGTCATCCGCCGCACTAGTGTTGCATGTGTGCTGTCGGTCATATCCCTGCCACAGATGGTCCTGCCAAAGCATA
>JBFEQR010000480.1:0-1803 GCA_041549425.1 Yoonia sp.
ATCTGAACACCTCTGGCGCTTTGGCGCGCTTGCATGTGCTGTCCAAAGGCAAGACGCCACAGGCGCTGGCGGGATTTGCCTACGGGATGCAGATGCTGGGGCTGGTCAATGACTGGGCCGCGATCCCCATGTTTGACGGGGGTGAGGCGGGCCCCGATGTGGCCCCTGCGATTGCCGCGCAGGTCGATGCGCTGCTTGCTGATCGGGCGGCGGCACGTGCCGCCAAGGATTGGGCGCGCGCGGATGAGGTGCGCGATATCCTGAACGCCGCTGGCGTGCAGGTCACCGATGTGGGCGGACAGGCGACATGGGCGCCAGGTCCCGATTTTGATGCCGCAAAGCTGGAGGGGCTGTGATGACGAACTTTCAGGACAAGTTTGCCAGCAATGCCGTTGTTGGACTTCGGGCGCGCGAGGCAGGCCATGACTAAAGAACGTCTGTACCTATTCGACACCACCTTGCGCGATGGGGCGCAGACACAGGGTGTGCAGTTCTCCGCAGATGAAAAACAGCAGATCACCGACGTGCTTGACGCGCTTGGCATTGACTACATCGAAGGCGGCTGGCCCGGTGCCAATCCCACCGATACCGAATTCTTTGCCAGCCCGCCCAAGACCCGCGCGACCTTTACCGCTTTCGGAATGACCAAACGCAATGGCCGCTCTGCTGCCAATGACGACGTTCTGTCGGCTGTCATGAACGCGGGAACCTCTGCGGTCTGTCTGGTCGGCAAGGCGCATGATTTCCATGTGACAACCGCCCTCGGGATCACGCTGGACGAGAATATCGACAACATCGCGGCAAGTTTTGCCCATATCAAGGACCAAGGCCGCGAGGGGCTATTTGATGCCGAGCACTTCTTTGACGGCTACAAGGCGAACCCTGATTATGCTTTGCAGGCGATCCATGCGGCCTATGACGCGGGCGCGCGCTGGATCGTGCTGTGTGACACCAATGGCGGTGTGCTGCCCAATGAGGTGACAGAAATCGTCACCGCCGTGGTCGCCAGCGGCATCCCCGGTGATCATCTGGCCATCCATACCCACAACGACACCGAAAATGCCGTCGCCAATACGCTGGCGGCCGTTCTTGCAGGTGCGCGGCAAGTCCAAGGCACCCTGAACGGCTTGGGCGAACGGTGTGGCAATGCGAACTTGACAACCCTTATTCCGACGCTGCTGCTGAAAGAACCTTTTGCGAGCCGCTTTGAAACCGGCGTCACGCTGGATGCGCTCAAAGGCCTGCGCAAGGCATCGCGGCTGCTGGATGATATCCTTAATCGGGTACCGGCCAAGCAGGCGCCCTATGTCGGGGCCTCTGCCTTTGCGCATAAATCCGGTTTGCATGCCAGTGCCATCGCCAAGGACCCCAGCACCTACGAACATGTTGATCCTGCCGCGGTGGGCAACACCCGCGTTGTGCCGATGTCCAATCAGGCAGGACAGTCCAATTTGCGCGCCCGCCTGCTGGACGCAGGTCTGGACGTTGCCCCCGACGACCCCGCCTTGCCCCGCATCGTCGAGCGGATCAAGGAACGCGAGGCGCAGGGCTATTCCTACGACACTGCACAGGCCAGTTTCGAGCTGTTGGCCCGCGAAGAACTGGGTACGCTGCCGCAGTTCTTCGAGGTCAAACGCTACCGCGTGACAGTTGAGCGGCGCAAGAACAAGCGCAACAAGATGGTGTCCATCTCTGAGGCGGTTGTGGTCACCAAAGTGCACGGCCAAAAGATGTTGAACGTCAGCGAAAGTCAGGGGCCCGATGGCTCTGACCAGGGTCCTGTGAACGCGCTCAGCCGTGCGC
>JBFEQR010000481.1:0-1794 GCA_041549425.1 Yoonia sp.
AACTTCAATCGATCCGGTGATATAGCGGGGGAACTGGCCAAACCCGATCGCGTCGTAAATGGCGACGTCTGTTGGGAAGCTGCCCAGTTTGCGCAACCCGAAGTAAAGGAATGCGAGTGTGAGGGCGGCGCGCAGAGCAGTGAGTGCTTGAGAATTTGGTGTCATGTTCGTGCAAATAAGCGGGCGAGGGGTGATGTCCAGTTTTTCGGGCCACTATAGTGCGAAACACATGAACCGACCGAGGGTCAGCGCTCTGGTGAATGCGATCTAGTGACGGCTGCAGGCAAAGCACCTCTTGTGTTTGCGAACGATATGTTCGAATTTGGGGCTATATGTTTGTCAGCGCACAGGTTGGATGATGGATAACTGGGACGAGATCAGGACAGCCTATCAGGTGGCACGCCATGGGACGGTCAGCGGCGCGGCAGAGGCTTTGGGCGTGCACCACGCGACGGTCATTCGTCACATTGATGCGCTAGAGCAGCGCTTGGGCGTCAAACTGTTCCAGCGCCATGCACGCGGGTATACGGCGACAGAGGCCGGACAAGACCTGTTGCAGGTTGCGCAGGCCACCGACGACCAGTTCACCCAGCTCGCGGGGCGTATCAAGGGGCAGGGCGCGGGTGTCTCGGGCGACCTTGTTGTCACGTCTTTGGGCAGCGCGTCGCGGCTTTTGACCCCCGCGCTGGCGGATTTCCAGATCGCCCACCCCGATGTTCGTATCAGGTACCGCACAGGCGAACGGGTGTTCCGCCTTGAATATGGCGAGGCGCATGTCGCAATCCGCGCCGGTGTGATGCCCGAAGAACCCGACAACGTCGTGCAGCCGTTCATGCGCCAGCAAATGGCCTTGGTTGCGTCGGACGGATATCTTGCGCGGCATGGCATCCCGAAGGACGAAGCGGATTTGCAGAACCATTATTTCGTCGGCGATGACGATGAAAACAGCAGGGCCCCTTTTGCGCGGTGGCTGCGGGGGGTCGTGCCAAGCGATCACTATGTGTTCAGGGCGACGGATGATCGGGTGATGCGAGATGCCATTCTGGCAGGTGCAGGGATCGGATTTGTGACTGTGCATGAGGCCGAGGTCTCAGAAACACTCACCGAAGTGATCCCCAGAAAAGACGAATGGGCGGCGCCCTTGTGGTTGGTCACGCATGTGGATTTGCACCGCACCACCAAAGTGCAGACCTTTCTGGCATTCCTAAAGGAGCGCGTGAAAGGCATGGACCTGTAAGGTGGGTGGTGACCCCTGCTAGGTGGTCAGCTCCTTTGCCAAAAACGCTTCGAAGGCATCCAGATCTAGGGCCTCCATCTGACCAAAGGCCTGCATCCAGACGGAGGCTTCGCGCAGGGCGTCCGGTTCGAGCTTGCACCATTTCACCCGACCGCGCTTTTCCTGTGACACCAGTCCGGCAGCAGTCAGAACGCCCAGATGTTTGGAGATCGCCGCCAAAGACATCTCAAACGGGTCGGCCACGTCGGTCACCGCCATGTCATCCTCAAGCAACATCGCCAAAATCGTCCGACGGGTCGGGTCGGCTAGGGCAGAGAAAACTTGATCAAGTTGCGCAGTCATGCAGGCGATTAAGCGGTTCACGGGCGAAACGTCAACCATATGGTTGAATATGCAATCGGCTGGCTGACATGTGAAATTGGCTGGATTCCGTAGGCGAGAAATAGAGCAAGACCTTGAAATCACGATATTTAATATGGAAAACTGGTCGCTTGACTCTGTTGTGGGCCCGCCATAGACCACTGGCAACGTTCCGAGGGGTCGAAAACCGATGTCTG
>JBFEQR010000482.1:0-1777 GCA_041549425.1 Yoonia sp.
CCGTTTCCGTCTGTCGGTTGACCCGATGACCGCGCATTTCCTGCTGGCGCCGGTTCTGGGCGAATTTCTGTCCCTTTATCCCGATATCCAAATTGACATGAACCTGTCCTACGACCTCGATTCCATCGAAAAGCTCGAAACCGATGTGTCGATCCGCCATGTGCGTGATCTGACCGGCGATGCGGTGGGGCGCAAACTGTTTCCGCTGTCATTGGGTGTCTTCGCCTCGCGCGCCTATCTTGATCGGCATCTGCACGACGCCGGACCGCGCGGCGAGGGCCTCACATGGCTTGGCTACGGCGAAATACCGGAATTGCAGGCCATGATCGCCGCCTCACCCTTTCCACGTGCAACGGTGCGCCATACGGTTGTCGATCCGGAGATGCACTTACACCTTGCCCGCGCGGGTGCGGGGATGACCTTTCTGGCGACATGGGTGCAAAGCGTCTTTCCCGAATTGCAGCGGGTGCCCGGAACAGAGCTGGATCAGAGCCGCGCGACATGGGTTCTGATGCATGGCGATCTGCGCAAGGTCCATCGGGTGCGGCTTTTCGTCGATTTTCTTTACGAAAGCCTGCTGGAACGGCGCGCCGACTTCATCGGCTGATACTAGTCGTGTTCAACTGGTGAAACACCGTGCTGGCTAGACCTCCATCAAGTGCTTCCGGTCATGTGAGAGGGCAACATGAAAGAAGCGACTTGGCGATGGCGCGGTTGATCGACTGCCAGACAAGTGTGGGATCAGCGCGAATGCGCAAGCGTTGCGGTGCGTTGCCATGATGCTGTTCCGTCTCTCCCCGAACCGACGAAAAATAGAACACACAAACATGCGGCTGCACCGGTGGCCTGCCATTCAGCGTTCCGGCCAACCAGAACTTCTTTCTGCAGCGCGGTCTTCACACTGAAGAGGCATTGTTGCACATCAACAATCTTGTGGTGGAAAACCCATGGCTGACCGCCCAGTGGCGACAGCCTGTCGGATCGGTCTATCAAGACGACGACCTTCTGACCAAGACCGAGATCGGCAACTGGTCAAAGCTAATGGAATGGAACGCGGTTCTGGGCGAGCACAGGCTTGCGACGGGTCTGGTCTTCTATCGCAAGGGTGTCCGACAAATCGCCCTTGAAGTGCATTATACGGCAGCCAACGAAAACCGTTGTCGACGTGCTGCAGCCGAGCTTTTGACACTGTTGGCACCGCATTTTTTGCTGGGTGAGCAGATCACGAAGCTCCGCCGGGAGTTCCCGATCGACGGGCATATGGCCACGTCCCTGCTAGAGTTGAGCAGCTTGCCGGTGATCATCGTGTCATCGGACAACCGTGTCATCAATATGAATGCACGTGCCGAAAGGTTGGCCAACCAACTGGACGTCTTCTTCATCAGTGCTGAAAGACAATTCCATGCAATGGATATGGAATCCGAAGCGGCGTGCAAATCGGCGCTGCATGCGCTGAGGACGGGGTCGCGAAAAGTGTCGGAAGTGATCACGCTTTGGAACGGTGATCGGTCCCGTCATGTGTTCATGGCACTTGCCAAACTGGGTGAAACACACCCGTCGCGTTCATGTCCGGTCGGGCGCTTTGAATGCGGTGACGAGCATTTGGCGCTTATCGTTCAGGACATGAATGAAGAACTGGGTTTTTCACCCAATACGCTTTGCCTGACGTTTCGGCTGTCCAACGCTGAATCCGAACTGGCCCGCAGGTTGCTGCAAGGCGACACTGTCGGTGACGTCGCATTTGATGCGGGCGTTTCCAAGCAGACCCTGCGCAACC
>JBFEQR010000483.1:0-1757 GCA_041549425.1 Yoonia sp.
CACGGTGCAAGGATCGCGTTTTCCAAAAGCGGCGATGGCCCGCCACTGGTCAGGGTCGCCCATTGGCTGTCGCACTTGGAACTCGATTGGCACAGCCCCGTCTGGAGGCCGTTGATCGAAACCCTTGACGCCAAAAATACGCTTTACCGCTACGACCAAAGGGGAACTGGATTATCTTCTCGCGAACTTAAAGGCGCGGAGCTGGATGCCTTTGCCGACGACCTCAAAGCCGTTGCCGATGCCAACAATTTGGAACGTTTCCCTATCTTTGCTGCGTCGCAGGCGGTTCCGGTCGCTATTCGTTTTGCCCAAAGATATCCCGAACGGGTGACTGGTCTGGTTTTATACGGCGGCTACGCCAAGGGACGTGCATTGCGCCAAGCGGCGCATGGCGACATCGATGAAGAAACCATTTTGGGTCTGATAAAGGCGGGCTGGGGCAAGGCGGACAGCCCGTTTGTGAATGCGTTCTCAACACTGTTCATGCCGGACGCAACGCCTGCGCAGTTGGCCAACTTTGTGAAGATGCAAACCGAAACCATATCGTCTGAAAATGCAGCGCTGATGAGAAAGATAGTTGACCGGTTTGATGTCTCCGAGATTTTGAACTCAATCACCACGCCCACGCTGGTCATTCATGCCATCTCTGACGCGGTGCAGCCCGTCGAACAGGGACGTATCCTCGCAAGTGAAATCCCCGGCGCCAGATACTTTTTGCTGGAAAGCAGGAACCATGTTCCGCTCCCTCAGGAGGAAACCTGGGCCCTGATGATGCATGAAGTTCGGGTGTTTCTGGACAGCTTGCAGCGATGGTCAGGTCAGTCCCAGGTCATCATAAGACTACCTAAAAACTGGACGTAGACCCTAGAAACTGCACGGCTGATGACTGATTTGTGCTGCAGGGCAGAGCTTGCGCACGCCGCCCTACAACTTCCTGATCTTCAGCGTGGCCAATCTGTTTTCTTCCTTTGTCAGCACCTCGAAGCGGAACCCGTGGAAGGAAAAGACCTGTCCTTCGGTGGGGATCATCTGGGCCTCGTGGATCACAAGCCCTGCGATTGTGTTGGCCTCATCGTCGGGCAGGTTCCAGTCATGCGCGCGGTTCAGGTCGCGGATAGTCATACCGCCGTCGATGATAAAGGCCCCGTCTGCTGTCGCCTCGATCTGGTCTTCTTCGTGATCGTCGAATTCATCGGCGATCTCGCCCACGATTTCTTCCAGAATGTCCTCAAGCGTTATCAGACCTTGCAGCGCGCCGTATTCATCAACGACCAGCGCAAAATGCGTCTTGCGCTTGAGGAAATTGCGCATCTGGTCGTCAAGCGTTGTGGTTTCGGGGACGAAATAGGGGGGCATCGCCAGCTTCATCACATCAAAGGCGGCCAGACCCTTTGCGTCCTCTTCACCACCACCCAGCAGCTTGTGCATTGCGCGCAGCAGGTCCTTGGCATGGATGACGCCGACGATATTTTCCGGCTCGTCGCGGTAAAGGGGCAGGCGGGTGTAAGGGCTTTGCAGAATTTGGGTCAGAATGTCTTGTGGCGCCATATCTGCATCGATCATCTCGATGCCCGAGCGGTGCAGCATAATTTCCTCGACCGCGCGTTCATTCAGGTCAAGTGCGCCCAGAATCCGGTCGCGGTCTTCTTTTTCGACCAGCCCTTCGGAATGACCCAGCTGCAGCGCGCCTGCGATTTCTTCGCGCACGGCCAAAATGTTGCTGTCAGGGTCCGTGCGCACACCAAAAATGAACAACA
>JBFEQR010000484.1:0-1722 GCA_041549425.1 Yoonia sp.
GCTGGCCTCGCTTGGGATCGGTGGCATGGATATGTGGATGAACACCTTCGGGATCGGCTTTCTTGGCACGCTGGCGCATGGCAAATCGGACGCAGATGCAACCGAAGAAGCCCGCAAGCACAAGGAAATCACCTATCCCAAGCCTGACGGTGTTTTGTCCTTTGATCGTCTGACCAATGTGTCGTTCAGCTTTACCAACCACGAAGAAAGCCAGCCTGCGCATTTGCACCTGACCGATCCCGATGTGCCGGTCAGCGTGAACCTTGCGAAATATGCCGGTCCTTCGGCGCGCTACTGCCCTGCGGGGGTTTACGAATTCGTAGGCGAAGGGGACGACACAAAGTTCCAGATCAACTTCCAGAACTGCGTGCACTGCAAAACCTGCGATATCAAGGACCCGAGCCAGAATATCACATGGACTGTGCCACAGGGCGGCGACGGGCCGAACTATCCCAATATGTAATCAAAAAAGGGGCCCTGCGGGGCCCCTTTTCACCTCAGGTGGATCATGATCCACCTTACCGCAGGATATAACCGTCCGGCCATGTCAGGGTGTAATCAAGCGTTATCTCCTGCTTTGCACCTGCAGCCATCTCAAGATCCCATTCCAGAATGCCGCGCCGCCCTTCGGGGTTCATACGAGCAAAGGGTGGGCTAGCGGTGAAATCGACCTCCAGATCCTCTTGCTCTGTATAGCCGAAGGTTTCGCGCAAAAGTACCGGCCACGCCTGCCCCGTCAGGTTTTCAACTGTCATCACCACCTGTTCGGTCAACCGGTTGGCACTGGTAAAGACCCCGACGTCGCCTTCCGACTTCTGCGGCATCGCACGGGTCAGGCGCAATCCGTCCAGCGGTCCAAACCCCAAGCGCTGATCCGCACCCGCCGCCAACAGCGGCATATGCGCAAAGCCGATCATCGTCCCGTCAGCAAATAGCAACGCCTGCCCTGGCAGCAGAACCTCTTGCGTTGAATTGGTGAACTCGGCCATGCGATAGGCAATCGCATCATGGCGCGGCACGGCCTCGGCCCAGACCTTGGCCTCAAGGGTGAGCGTATCAAGCGGCAGGCGCAGATCATCGACACCGTTGCGGATATCAACACGGCCCGGATAGGCATATGTGACCGTCGCGCCGCTGAAATCGGCTTCGGCGGTGACGGGCATGGGTGCTGCCATCGCCTCTTCTGTCATCACCACGCCGGAACGCATCTGCGCAAGGGGTTGCAGATCATCCGCCAGATATCCGATCCCTTTTTCCAGATCGTCCTCTGAAATGATCCGGCGCGGTTGCGGAAAGACGGGGCTGGGGGCAGTCTGTTCACCCGGACGGGCGGTGGACAGGATCAATTGCACATCGTTCCAATCCTGTCCGGTGTGCTGACTGACCACAACGGCACGGTCAACGTCCATGCGGGCGGCATCACCTGTGCTCAGGCGCATGTCATAGACAGGTGACCAATTCGCAAATCCTTCTAAAGTGGTGATATCGACAGTCACCTCGCCCGCCGCCATTGCATTGAGCGTAAAGGTCAGTACAGCGCCTTCCTGCTCTGGCGCCATAAGCGCGGCAAGCGCCTGACGGGCATCATTGAGCGCATCAATATCATCCTGTCGCGCACGTTCAGCCGCCTTGGCCTCTTGCTCGGCGGCAAAAGCGGCCTGCCGCAGCGCCAGCATTTCTGACCCGACCATCTGCGCAAGCGCCTGAATATCGGCGATAGAC
>JBFEQR010000485.1:0-1716 GCA_041549425.1 Yoonia sp.
GGAAGGCCTGCGGATGGGGCAAGCGCAAGAGCATATGATTGTGTCTTTGCAGGTTCAGCAGTAGAAACAACCCCGACAACTTTTTGGGTTAGATTCTATGACATATTGTATTGGCTTGAAGCTGAGCACGGGCCTTGTCTTTATGTCGGACACCCGCACCAGCGCGGGCGTGGACAATTTTGCTGTCAGCAAGAAGATGTTCAGCTGGGAAGTCCCGGGTGAACGCATGATCACGATCATGACCGCGGGAAATCTGGCGACGACGCAGGCGATGATCAGCTTGCTGGAAGAACGCTCCAAGACGGTGGAAGAACGCGACCCGAGCATCCTGCAGGAAAAGACCATGTTTCAGGTCGCCCGTCTTGTCGGCGCGACCCTGCGCGAGGTGATCGGGGAAACCACCAATGACGGGCAGTTGAAACAGGATCAGTTTTCGGCCTCTGCGATCGTGGGTGGCCAGATCAAGGGCGGCAAACCAACGGTGTTTCTGGTCTACCCCCAAGGCAATTTCATTGAAATCACCGATGACACGCCGTTTTTCCAGATCGGTGAAACCAAATATGGCAAGCCGATCCTTGTGCGGGCCTATGATCCGGAACTGCGCTTTGAAGATGCGCTGAAACTCTTGTTGGTGTCATTTGATTCAACAGTAAAATCCAATCTTTCCGTTGGTTTGCCGTTCGATCTTCAAGTGTATACCAACGACAGCTATACCATTGGCACCACCCGCCGGATTGAGGAGGATGATCCGGTCTATCAGGGGATTTCCGCGGGCTGGGGTGATGCGCTCAAGGATGCGTTTCAGAGCCTGCCGGCCTATAAACTCTAGGTCAGTTTGTTGGCGGCAATATAGCCAAGGAAGTCCGCGATTGCCGCAGGCTCCGGTTCATGCCCCAAAAATCCCCGCATATACGGCACCATCCGTGACATGCGCAGGTCCATCGGTTCCGCAACCTTCAGGGCGTGATAGCCCAACTGCATGAAATACACGATGCGCCCGCGGGCGTCGGCATCAACGGGATCATAACCGTGGCGTTCATACATGGTCTTGACCGCCGCGATCCGTGCTTCATCGGCGGCATCGATGCGGTCGCGAAGCGCGGGATCGCGCCGCGCCCATTCACGCACAGCAAAATCGAGGCCTGTATCGAAAATTGCGGGGTTCACGAAGCACTGGAAAAAGCTGCAAAGCGCCTCTGTCGCGGTTTTTGTGTTTTTGTGGCAATGGGCGACGATGCGTGCGGTATTGCGTGCCGCCCATTCTTCCAAAAGGGCCTCCAGCAGATCGTCACGGTTTTCGAAATACCAGTAGAAGCTGGAGCGCGAGACACCCAATGACTGCGCCATCCTGAGGATTTTCACCTCGCCCACGCCGTCATTGACCAGAATATCCCGCGCGATGTTCAGCCAGTCGTTGCGCGTGACCTTGGTATGGCCGCCAAGTGGCTGCAAAGCCGGATTGTTCCGATCCAGCAGCGGCGTCCCGCGCTTTGTGGCTTTTGACACGCGCTTATGCCCGCATGGCCCGTCCCTGCGGGTCATAGGGTGACGGGGCGATGACCGTGGCCTGCCGTTCGACACCGACCACATGAACGCGCAGGGCCGTGCCTTCGATGGCCAGGTCACTGTCGACCATCGCCATGGCAAGCGACATGCCGGTCGTGTGCCCGTAGCCGCCAGAGGTCACAAAACCAACGCGTTTGCTGTCTTTCCAGA
>JBFEQR010000486.1:0-1701 GCA_041549425.1 Yoonia sp.
AGTTATGCGCCCAGACGACAGCTTTCTTGTCGTCACCAGCATGAGCCAGAATCTGGCGCAGGGTCTGGAACATATGCTGGTCGCGCAGGTTCCACGACAGGCGCGATCCGTAATACATGACACGGTAATATTGCTCTGCATTGGCAACAAGGCGGGCATTCTGCGTCGCATCAAAGAACTGGTCCCCGTCCTGGTTGAGATAGGCCAGTTCCTTGCTGAACAGATCGGTCAGGATCTGGGTGACCGGCTTTTCGCACATCGAAAAGCCCGCTGTCAGGGCGGCACGCCCATAGGCTGCGGGGTCATGCGACCAAGGCGACAGACAGGCATAGCGCGCGCGGGCCACCTCTGCCGCCGCTTCATCCACGCGGTCAAGGTAGTTTAGAACCGCCCCGATGGACGCATTCATGTTGTACAGATCAAGACCATAGAACCTGACGTGGTCCTTGGCGTCTTTTGTTGCGTTATGGCGCTGCAAATCGCGGGTGAAGGCGTCGAATTCAGCATTGCGCCACATCCATGTGGGAAAGCGCTGGAAGGGCGCGGATTTCATCGGCCTGTGCGGTTTGTGCCGGATATCGCGATCAACCGCTGCCGCGTCGGGCCAGTCGGCTTCGACGGCGACAATCGAAAACCCGTGCTTTTCGATCAATCGGCGCGTGATTGCGGCCCGCGCGCGGTAGAATTCCGACGTCCCGTGCGACGCTTCGCCCAGCAGCACGATACGTTTTGATCCGAAGCGGTCAAAGGCTTCGGCAAAAGCATCGTCGGTGATCTCGGGCAGGGGCTCTGCCGCGTCGCGCAGGATTGACGGTGCCGTCAGGGGGTGCGTTGGCAGGGTCGGGCGGGCAGGGGCTTGCGCCACAAGATGTGATCTGAACCATGCCGTGGCCAGATCAACGGCCTTGTCCAGTGTGTCGTCTTCTTCAAACAAATGACCGGCACCTGCGACGGTCTCCAGCTTTTTGGGACAGCTAAGTGCGGCAAGGGCCGTTTTGTTCAATCGCATCACGTCGTGATCCAGAGCGCCAACGATCAAAAGCGTCGGGCTGATGACATTTGGCAGATGATCCATCGCCATATCCGGACGGCCGCCGCGCGACACGACGGCCGCAATCCTGCCGTCCAGTTCGGCGGCAGCGACAAGTGCGGCGGCGGCACCGGTACTGGCCCCGAAAAGGCCAAGTGGCAAATCCGCGATATCGGGTTCTGAGGCGGCCCACATGCAGGCCTCGACCACGCGGTCGGCCAGTAGGGGAATGTCGAAGACGTTGCGCCTGTCCAATCCTTCGCGTGGTGTCAGCAGATCAAACAGAAGGGTGGCGAAGCCTCGGGCGTTCAACTTGTCCGCGACATACGTATTGCGCGGGCTCAGCCTGCTGGACCCGCTGCCATGGGCAAAAACGACAATCCCCTGCGGATTGGGCGGGACTGTCAAATGACCGACCAACCCCAGCGGCGGGATCATCACTTGCCGTTCATGGGTGTGGCCCTTGGGGCCGTGTGATTCCGTGCCGGATGGGATCTGATCAAGCAGAGCCACCGTTTCGGCATCCGAAAGTTGATGGAAATCACAATAAAAACCGCCGACGCCGCGAAACGCGGTTGCAGGCAGCAGACAGATAATGTCATCGGCCTGATCCGAAATCTCTTCCAATGCCGCTTTGGGGGCAACGGGAAGTGCGACGACGATCCGCGCAG
>JBFEQR010000487.1:0-1697 GCA_041549425.1 Yoonia sp.
GATATCGACGCCCTCTGCCTCAAGGATCGGGCCCTGTTCGATGTGCAGCTCGAAATAGGCATGCATCTTGCGCGCGCCGGTGACCTCGTCGCCCTTCCAGCCGATACGGGCCAGTTCATCGCCGAACCGCAGGCCCGCCGCATCGACGCGGTCATAGGCCAAATCAAGCCCGTGCTTGCCCGCAAAAACGCCCGAAGCAAGGATCGCAGGGGCAAAGCGCGTGCCTTCCTCATTGGTCCAGTTGGTGACAACGATCGGATGTTTCGTGCGGATATCAAGGTCATTGAGGGTGCGCACGACCTCCAGTCCGGCCAGCACACCAAGAACCCCGTCGTATTTGCCACCCGTCGGCTGCGTGTCCAGATGCGAGCCCATATAAACCGGGAAGGCATCGGGATCAGTGCCCGCACGCGTGGCAAACATGGTGCCCATCTGGTCTATGCCCATGGTGCATCCCGCAGCCTTGCACCACTGCGCAAACAGGGCACGGCCTGCGGCGTCGGCGTCGGTCAGGGTTTGCCGGTTGTTGCCCCCCGCAATGCCCGGTCCGATCTGCGCCATTTCCATCAGAGTGTCCCAAAGACGGGTGCTGTTCACCCGCAGGTTCCGTTTGGCAACAGTCATTATCACATCCCTTTCTGTGTCCTGTTCACGCTACCCCAGCATAGTGCGGCGTCAATCATCCTTTGGCCGGTTACGGAACCGATTGGCTGCTGCGGCGTTCTATCCCCAACAGAAAGGACTGCAATATGACCTACACGCTGACACTTATGGAAACCGAAGCCCTGACAGGGGACACCTATCGCATGTTGTTCAACCGCCCCGACGGGTTCACGTTTGAAGCAGGACAAGCCACTGAACTGGCACTGCAAAAGGACGGCCTGCGCGAAGAAGCACGGCCTTTCACCATGACGTCACGGCCCAGTGATTCGCATCTGGAATTCGTGATCAAATCCTACCCCGACCACGATGGCGTGACACAGCACATCCCCGATCTGGGCATGACCGATCAGGTGACAGCCACCGAAGCCTTCGGCGCCATCACCGACCATGGGCCCGGCGTCTTTATCGCCGGTGGGGCCGGTGTGACGCCGTTTATCTCGCTGTTGCGCAAGCAGCAGCAGGAAGGCAACGACAAGGCGCAACTGATCTTTGCCAACAAGACCGATCAGGACATCATCCTCAAGGAAATGTGGCAATCCATGCCGCATGTGGACGAGACCTTTGTGATTTCCGACGACGATGGCACGGCGTTCCGCAAAGGTATCGTGGATAAGGCCATGCTCTCGGAGGTGGTGGATAGCACCGATCAGCCATTCTATATCTGCGGCCCCGGCGGCATGGTGGATGACGTCAGGAATGCACTGCAAGAACTTGGCGTGGCGAAGGAACGGATCGTCACCGAAGACGGGTGGTAGGGGCGCTATGATCCAACGGCCTCTGATCCGACAATGACGTCAAGCATGTCGGCTGTCGTTTGCTCTTGGCGGGCGGTGCGTTCGTCGCGGCGCAGCTTGTCCAGTCGCGCATCGATGTTGCGCGCTGCGGCATCCATTGTCATCAGCCGCGCACTGTTTTCGCTGACAATGCTGTGCATCAGCGCCTGCGCGATCTCGGCAAACAGGTATTCCGCGGCCAGTTGCGACAACAGCGCAGCCGTTGGCACATGATGCAAAGGCCGTTGCGGCGCGACGTCC
>JBFEQR010000488.1:0-1669 GCA_041549425.1 Yoonia sp.
CCTGCGTGACGCGCATGTTTTCCATCATCTGGTTGAGCTGTTCCATCAGCTCTTGCGCCTCGGCCATGCGCCCTTCCTGCATCAGCTCCTCGATGCGGTCCATCAGCGCCTGCAATTCATCCATCGACATCCGCTGGCCGTTCTGACCGCTATCTGCCTGATCAGTGCCATCGCTAGGTTCTGCCTCTTCGGCCAGCATCCGCATATAGTCATCGGTGGCTTCGCGCAGTTCCTGCATCAGCTCTGCGATTTCTTCGTCGGTTGCGCCGTTGCGCATCGCCTCTGCCAGCCGTTCCTGCGCACGGCGCAGACGTTCGCGGGCATCGGCAAGCCGGCCGTCTTCTAACTGCACTGCGAGTTCCCAAAGAGCTTTGACCACTTCCTGCTGACCCGCGTCAGTCACACCGAATTCCTGCAACGAATCCAGTTGCCGGATAATCGCACGCAGGCGCAGATACGTCGTTTCGTTGGAAAACAGCCCCTCTGGCCGGTGCGAGATCGCGCGCAAAATCTGGTTCACGCGGCGTACATTGGCCTTGGACCACATGAAATCGCGGCGCTGTTCAATCACCGCGCGTGCAAAAGGCTGGAAAAAGCGCCGACCGGGCAGGATCAACGGCTCTGGCGGTGTCGCGCCGGTTTGCCCTGCATCATCGACCACGCCCAGTTGCAGCGTCACAGGCAGGTTGGCAAGCGGGTGCTCGCTCAGGTTGTCGATCAGGAATTCTTCAAAGTCGGCACGATCACCGGTGAACGGCATCGGCAGGTCCAGAACCAAGGGGCCGATCGGGTCAGGGTCGATCGTCAGACCGTGCCGGCGATCCACCGCGGCCAGATCAAGAGTGATCGTCGCCGTGCCCGAGGCGATGCCGTAATCGTCAAAGGCGGAAAAAGGCTGTGACAGCTCGCCCATGGCATCCGATTCGATCGGACCCGTAAAATCAACGACCGGAGGCTGATCGGCCAGCGCCGTAATCTGCCAAGTCGTCTGGTCATCGCCACCAATCGTCAACGTCCCCGAACGGGTGATCGCGAACTGCTGCTGGGCATCCGATGCAGCGCCCACGTCTTCGATGCGCCCCGATACAGTTTCAGCCACGGTCAAGGCACCCACTTCACCATAAAGCCGCAAAGTCACCTGACTGCCCGCAGGCACGGCCAAAGGTCCCGCTGCAATGTCGTTGAGGTAGATCGAAGGTTTGCCGGTATAGGCAGGGGGTTCAACCCAGCCTTCCCAGACCGGCCCTGTGGCCAGCGTCTGCTCTGATCCGGTCACGATGTCACCGACCGAGCTGATCCGGAAAAGCGATCCGAACATCAAGGCCGCCACAAAGAACAAAAGCGCGATGAACCGCAGGCCATAGGGGTCGCGGTCCGACACGCGCAAATCGGGTTCGACCGCGCGCGCCTGTTTGGTGCGTTCGGCCATGCGCGCCATATGTGCCTGCCAAACGGCCTCTGATGCGGCATCGCCGCTGCCGATGGCTTGCGTGTCGCCGATGGCAGCGATGGGGCGTCCGGGCAAGTGGCTGTCCACCCGCGCGACGGCGTCAGCGTGGCTGGGCCAGTCAAACCGGCGCAGCCCCCATACGAATGTCGCGACAAGACCGATGACCGCAATGACCGCGCCGCCCCAGAACACCTCGAGCGGGGCGATATCGTGCCACCC
>JBFEQR010000489.1:0-1650 GCA_041549425.1 Yoonia sp.
GGGATCGCCTTTGCCGTGGGGATGATCGTTGATGCGGCCATCGTCGTGCTCGAAAATATCTACCGCTTGCGCGAAAAGGGCTATTCACGGCGCGATGCGGCCTATCTGGGGGCCAAACAGGTCTGGGGGGCGATCCTTGTGTCGGCCCTGACGACCGTGCTGGTGTTCGTGCCGATCCTGATTATGCAGCTGGAGGCAGGTCAGTTGTTCCGTGATATCGCCGTGGCGATTTCGGTCTCGGTGCTGTTGTCGCTGGTTGTCGCGGTCACTGTGATCCCCGCGCTTTCCAGCCGCCTTTTGCGGCGTGATGACAAAAAAGCCATGCGCATCTGGGGTCTGGATCATCTCGCCGCCGGATTTCGGGCGCTTGTCATGGCCTATGTGCGCATGACGGTGCGGTTCCGGACCATTGGTATCTTGATGGTGGCAATCATCGCGGGCGGTGCGGCGGTGGCAAGCTGGACCTTCCTGCCACGACTGGAATACCTGCCCGAGGGGAACCGCAATCTGGTCTTTGGCCTCATCATTCCTCCCCCCGGCTATAACCTTGAAACCACCGAAACCATTGCCCAGCGGATCGAGGCCGTGGCCCAACCGCTGTGGGAAGGCGCACCTGCCTTGCAGACCGAAGACGGCACGCCGACCATCGACAGTTTCTTCTTTGTGGCGACACCGGGTAACTCATTCGTGGGGGCAGGGGCAGTAGACAGCCAGCGCGCCGGTGACCTGATCCCTGTGCTGAGCCGTCCGATCTTTGCCGAGCCGGGCACGTTTGGCTTTATGACGCAGCCGTCGCTTTTCGGGCGTGGCGTCGGGGGTGGCCGCGCAATCGAATTGAACGTCTCGGGGCAGGATCTGGACGAAATCCTTGACGTTGCAGGGCGGGCGGCAGGTATCCTGTCCCAGCTTTTGCCACGCAGCGAAGGCCACCAGTTCCGCCCGATCCCGGGTCTGGAGCTTGGCGCGCCAGAGGTCCGATTGATCCCCGACCGCTTGCGTCTTGCCGATGCGGGGCTGGACAGTTCGGGCCTTGCGGCAACCGTGGATGCATTTAACGATGGTTTGCGTGTCGCCGAGATTACGGTCGGGGCTGAACGCGTCGATCTGGTTCTGAAAGGTGATCCCAAAATCAACGGGGCCGCGCGCACGCAGGACGTGGGCAACTATCCGGTGGTCACGCCGAACGGACAAATCGTGCCTGTGTCAGCCTTGGCCGATGTGATCCTGACCGCTGGACCGACTGAAATCCGGCACCGCGAACGTCTGCGCACCGTCACGCTTGAGGTGCGTCCGGCCGATAACCTGCCATTGGAAGAGGCGGTCGAGCTTTTGGAAACCCAAGTGGTGCAAGTCCTTCAAGAACAAGGCATCCCGGGCGATATCCGCCTCAGCGTGTCGGGCACCGCCGATCAGTTGAGCCAGACATGGTCAGCCATCCAGATCAATCTGGTCGTGGCTTTGGTCATTGTATTTCTTGTCATGGCGGTGCTGTTCGAAAGCTTCATCCTGCCATTGGTGATCCTGATCGCGGTGCCTGTCGCGGCAGCCGGTGGCGTGGGTGGTTTGGCGGTTCTGAACCTCTACCAGACGCAGCCGATGGACATGCTGACCTTGCTGGGCTTTGTGATCCTGGTGGGCATTGTGGTCAAC
>JBFEQR010000490.1:0-1647 GCA_041549425.1 Yoonia sp.
CCACAACTGCCGCTGATCCATGGGGTCGCAGTAAATCTCATACCCCAGATCACCGGTATAGCTAACGCGCTGCACGATGCAGGCGACCTGACCGACAGTCATGCGGCGCACGTCCATGAAGTTCATCGCGGCCGCATCGTCGCGGGTGCAGGCACACAGCAGGTCGCGCGCATGCGGCCCTGCAATCTGAAAGCCGGTTCTGCGATCAGAGATGTTTTCGACATGCGCGTCAGCGGCGGCATTTTGCAGGAACCAGCGGTAGTGGATGTCCTGCGCGCCATAGCTGGCGGTGATCTGGAATTCTGTTTCCGACAGGCACGACACGGTGAAATCGCCCCAAAGCCGCCCCTTGGGTGACAGCATCGGCGTCAGCGACATGCGCCCGGGTTGCGGGATGCGGCCTGCCATGATCCTGTCAAGCCATGCGCGCGCGCCGCTGCCTGTAATTGCGAATTTACCGAAGTTCTGCACCTCGTTGATGCCGACACTGCTGCGCACGGCCTTTACCTCGCGGGCGGTCGCACCAAAGGCGTCAGAGCGCCGGAAGGTGGGCATTTCATAGTCCGGCTCATCGCCTTGGGCGAAATAGTTCGGCACCTCAAGCCCGAATTGATGCCCCCAGACGGCCCCCAGATCGCTGAAGATATCATACATCGGTGTCGTCCGGTGCGGGCGGGCGGCGGGCAGTTCCTCGTTCGGGTAGCTGACAGAAAAGCGGTTCTGGTAGTTTTCGATCACCTTGGGCCGCGTATATCCGGGCGTGATCCATTTGCCGTAGCGGCCGATGTCCATCGCGGTGACATCGCGTTCGCATTCGCCCTCGACCATCCATTGCGCCAGCATCAGACCGACACCGCCGCCCTGACTGAAACCTGCCATGACACCACAAGCCGACCAGTAATTCCGCAAGCCCGGCACCGGCCCGACCAGCGGATTGCCGTCAGGCGCAAAGGTAAACGGCCCGTGGATCACCGATTTGACGCCTGCGCGTTCCAGCACCGGAAAGCGTTTATAGGCGAATTCAATCGAATCCGCGATCTTGTCGAGGTTATCGGGCAAAAGCTCATGCCCGAAATCCCATGGCGTGCCGTCAACCGCCCAGGGTTTGCAGGTCTGCTCATAAAAGCCGATGCAAAGCCCGCGCCCTTCCTGCCGCAGATAGCTTTCGCCAGCAGGGTCCATGACATGGGGGTGTTCGCTGTCGCGTTCGTAGATTTCGGGCAGATCGTCGGTGACGATATACTGATGCTCCATCGGGTGCAGCGGGACATAGGTGCCCGCCATCGCAGCCACTTCGCGCGCCCAAAGGCCCGCCGCATTGACCACATGTTCAGCGTGGATCGTGCCTTTGTCGGTGACCACATCCCATGTGCCGTCAGGGCGCGGGTTGGTCGCGATGACCTTGGTATGCAATTCGATCGCGGCACCGCCCATGCGGGCGGCTTTGGCATAGGCGTGGGTTGTCCCCGACGGGTCCAGATGCCCGTCAAGCGGATCATAAAGGCCGCCCACGATGCCATCAAGATTGGTGATCGGCGCGATCTTGGCGATTTCCGCAGGTCCGACGATTTCGGTTTCCAGCCCCATATAGCGGTGCTTGGCCCGTTCCGCGACCAGCATATCAAAGCGGTCCTGATTGTCCGCCAA
>JBFEQR010000491.1:0-1626 GCA_041549425.1 Yoonia sp.
AAAGGACGCCAGTGTCGCTGGCACGGGCGGGCGGACGCAACTGGCGGCCGACAAATCCAGACCAAGCATATTAGTACCACGCGACAAGCTGCGCCGTCGTCCCTGTCGCCAGAACACGGGTCGGGCGGATCGACAGAACACTGCCGGCCTGCAAGTCATAGCTGACGGTCTCGCCATCATTGTCCTGCATCATCGCGGTGCCTGCCACATTCACGTAGATCGCGCGCAGGCGTACGGGCAGGTCAAGCGTGTCGGACGGGTTAACGGCATGATGGGCAACGGCGGGGGACGTCAGGTTCACATAGTCGGCGTCAAATGGATCAGGCAAAGGTCACTCCGGTTTTGAAATTACCCGCCATGCCTAAAGGGCGGAAATGACTTTGATCTTACACGAGCGCACGCTCGGGCACGCAACGGCATCTCTGGCCATTGTCCCGCAGGCTGCGCTACGCTCGGATCATGCAAGACACGAACCGCCTGATCCTCCGTTCCGGGGCACATATCAAAGCAGCTTCACTCGCGCCTGATGCCCCGTTCTGGGCCATCGGGGATGTGCACGGCTGTTATGATCTGCTGGCGCCGCTGCTAGATGCACTGCTGCGGCGGGATGAACAGATCGTGCTGCTGGGCGACTACATCAACAAAGGCCCACAAAGCGCAAAAACACTGCAACTCATCCATCAGGCAACGCAAACAGGACGCGTTATCGCCCTGCGCGGCAATCATGAAGAACTTCTGCTGCGTTTTCTCGAACGTCCGCGGTTGGAATTCCAGAACCTGCGCAGCCATAACGGCGGCAACATATTCGCCAGTTTCGGCCTGCCCTTTCCATCAGACGCCATGACTCCGCGCGATCTCTCGCAGAACCGGAACGCCCTGCGTGACAAAATGGGTGACATCGCGACATGGCTGGCCACCTGTCCCAACGCTTGGCACAGCGGTAATATCACAGCCCTCCATGCCGGTGCCGATCCGCAGTGTGCCTTGGGTCAACAGCCCGAAAAGGCATTTGTCTGGGGGCATCCGCTCTTTGAAAAAATCCAGCGCGCGGACGGCCAATGGGTCGTGCACGGCCACCGGCCTGTGGCGCAGATAACTGTGAAGCAACGCCGCATTGCACTTGAAACGCAGGCCCATGTGACCGGGCGGCTCTCGGCTGTGCGCATTTCGCAGAGCCTGATCGATGCTTGCTAATGTCCTGACCTAGCTGCCCTGGCGGCCAAAAACAACGCAAACGGTTCGCCATGCAATCCACATGTCCAGTCGAAAACTCGCATGCTTCAGATAGTAATGATCAGCGGCAACCTTGCTTTTGACCCCCTCATAGCCATCCACATAACCCACCTGCGTCTGCGCCAGTCCGCTTATCCCGGGCAAGACAGCATGCCGAGCAGCATAGCCAGGGATCTCGCGCAGATAAATACGCGCATGGTCATAACAATCGGGGCGCGGGCCAATCAGGCTCATGTCTCCACGCAGCACGTTGATGATTTGTGGCAGTTCATCAATACGCATCTTGCGCAGGAACGCACCCAATCGCGTCACGCGGTCATGTTCAAGCACATCAAAGGCCCCGCACGCGCCCGATCCTGCGGCATGCATGGTCCAAAATTTGAAGGCGGCAAA
>JBFEQR010000492.1:0-1614 GCA_041549425.1 Yoonia sp.
GCATCGGTTTCGCGCTGTTGGCGGGGCTTTTTCTGGCCCTGTCAGAGGCACCGGCACTGCCGACGGTCTTTGGCTATCTGGCGACCGTCAACATGATCATTGCCGTGTTCAATCTGGTTCCCGCCTTTCCGCTGGACGGGGGGCGGGTGCTGCGCGCGTTCCTGTGGCACCGGCATGGCGATGTGTTGCGCGCGACCCGCACGGCGGCGCAATCGGGGACGGTTTTCGGCTATGCGCTGAGCATGATGGGCGTGCTGACGCTGTTCCAGGGGGCTGTGACGGCGGGGATGTGGTATATTCTGATCGGCTTTTTCGTGCTGGGTGCGGCAAAATCCGCCTATCAGAGCGAGCTGATCAAATCCGCGTTCACAGACAAGGCGGTTCAGGCCGTCATGACCCGTCACCCTGTCGTTGTCTCGCCCGATCTGACGCTTTCGGAGTTCGTCAATCAGGTGATGCTGCCGCATCATGTCAGCTTTGCCCCTGTGGTTGCCGATGGCGTACTGATCGGGCAGATCGACAAGTCTGTGCTGGCTGCGATTGACCGCGACAACTGGACCAGTACCCGCGTGGGCGATGTGTTTACCGGTCTTGATCTGGCGGCCATGGTTCCTTCGGACATGCCGGTGGCGGATTTGCTGGCGCAGATCGCCAGCACGGGCACCCGCAAGTTTCTGGTCGTGGATGATCACAGGCTGATGGGTGTGGTCACGCTGGCCAACCTGATCGGCTATCTGCAAGAGGCAGATCAGGGCGACCAGCCGCGTTATTGGTAACGCGTTCAAAATTGCAGGCAGGGTTATCCATGGGTAACCCTGCCCCCGCGTCCGGTCCGGCGTGTCTACATGGCCAATTGCGGCATGCAATCATTGGCATCCAGCGTCAGAACAGGGTCATCGGGCCCGCATTCTTCACCTGACAGGGGATAGCGGCCTTCGGGCGCGCAATTGGCCAGAACCAGCAGGGCAATCAGGGTAAAGTATTTCATGGCGCACCTCTTTTGCATGGTATTGATGTCAGGCAGAGTAGGCACAGCACCGGTGGACCCATTGATCTTTGTCAACGAAACCAGAGGATTGTGTTATTGACCTTGATCAACGTATGCCCTCGCCCAACCGCGTAAGACCTTGATATGAATACCGACACCCTGCGCACCGCCGGCCAGCCGCACCGCCCGCAGATCACCCTCTCGCAGGGTGTTTTTGCGCTTGAGGGGGATTTGCTGATCGGCACGGTTGAAACGGTCGATTGGGGTCAGGGCACCGGCGGCGTCATTGATCTGGCAGGCGTGGGCCAGTTCGACACCGCAGGCGCGTGGGCTGTAGTCACCCTTGAGCGGCGCTTGCAGGATGCGGGGCTGACCCCTGAAATTCGCGGCGCGACACCACTGCAAAGCGACCTGATCGCGACTTTGCGGCAAAATATGCCCGAAGATGGCGAGGTGGCGACACCGACGCGCGGCCTTGGCGACAGGTTGGAGGATGTGGGGCGCAAGACGGTGTCGGCCATGCGAAAGACAGGCGCCATAATCGGGTTTCTGGGGCAGGTCGTGGCCACGATCATCGGCCTTGTGCTGCGCCCTTCTCGGATCAGATGGACGGCGATCGTGCATCA
>JBFEQR010000493.1:0-1589 GCA_041549425.1 Yoonia sp.
AATCGCCAACTGCCGCGCGCCGCATGATCGAGGCAGGCTTTCCGGCTGAAAAGATTTATTACTATCGGGGCGGGATGCAGAATTGGAACATGTTGGGTCTGACCGTCATTCCCGGCGCATCCTGAGCGCGGGCAATCCAAGGCCCTCGACACAACCGCAGGCTTGCGCAGGCAACGTCCTGACCCGCTACCCCTGCCCTGTTTGTTCGGTGCCCGAATAGACGCGCAGAATGCGACGGTGCTTGCGGGCCTCTGCGCACAATTGCCCCGCCGTCAGCAATCCGCGGGCCTCTAGGACGGGCAGCATGGCGACAAAGGCCTGTGCCGTTGATTTCGCATCGCCCAAGGCGGTGTGGCGTTCGTTTTGCGGGATCACGATCCCCAGCCTGTCGCACAATGCATCAAGCGTGTGCGTCGCCGATCCGCCAAACACAATCGCCGACAGGTGGACCGTGTCGATCACCAGATTGTCGAACGGGACCGCGTTTTCAGGCATATTCCGGTTCAGGAAGGCCATGTCGAACGGGGCATTATGCGCGACAAGAACTGTGTCCGCGACATAGTTTTGGAATGCCGCGCGCGCTTGCGCAAAACCCGCGGCATCCGCGACCATCGCATCGTCGATCCCGTGCACTTTGCTGGCATTGGGCGGGATCGGCCTGCCGGGGTTGACCAGCATCTCGAATGTCTCTGACCCGATGATCCGGCCATTCACGATCCGCACAGCCCCCAACTGGACAACATCGTCTTTGTCAGGATCAAGCCCTGTGGTTTCGCTGTCAAACACAGTGAACGTCAGATCGCGCAGACGGGTATCGTTCAGGTCGCTGCCGCGATCCTTGTCCAGCAAATCAAAATCATAGACCAAAGGCCGCGTCGCGTCGGCGTCCAGTGGTTCGAGCATCAGCGTATACCCCTGAGCCCCCTCAAGGATACGCAAATGGCCAGAGTAGACGGCACCCGACTTGCCCGTGAGGGCGATTGCCTGACGCGCCACCCCTTGCTTTTTCATCTTTGCCAGCGTGGCTTTCAATGTGTCACGATCAAGATAATCACAGACAGAGGCGTTCAGGCGCACTTGCGCCTCGCGCGCCATCAGGTCGGCGGCTTGCCCGTCGTAAAGAACGATCTGGTGATCTTGGGTGGCGACCATGACGGCGACGGGAATATCGGACAGGATGCCCAACAGTTGCGCGCGCTGCCGTTCAAGGCGCGCGGTTCTTTGCGCCACTGTCTCGGCTGTGATGCGGGACGCCTGCCCCAGTTTGTCGTGAATGGCAGAGGCCGCGGGCGCGAGATCCCCCAGATATCTGGCCGCCTTTTCATCAATTGCCGCATCAATCCCGCCATTTGCCCGCAGGCGGAACTGGGCCGCCACCGCTTCGATCGGTTTGCTGATATTTTCGTCAAAGAGCCGCCAAACGAAGGTGGCCAGCGCCAGAATGCCGAAACTGGCAACACTGCCTGCCGTCACAAAAGCCGACAGCGCCTGAGACAGTCCAAGCTGGCGATACCCAAGCATGACCGCCCCCAGCACCACCGCCACGCCCCCCAGACCGATAAGGCCGAAAAACAGAAAAACGCGCAGTC
>JBFEQR010000494.1:0-1572 GCA_041549425.1 Yoonia sp.
GCCTCGATCAGATCGCCACGGGCCTGTTTGATCGCAAGGGCCGCAAGATCGGGATCATACAAAGAGCCTTCGGCCATCACGCGGTTGACCGCAAGCGTCATCTGTTCACGGATCTGGGCGACGCTGAGTTCCGGCAAGGACGTATCGCCGCGCCTTTCTTCAGCAAGCCAGCTGTGCGCGTTGTCGATGGCGCGCTCGCCGCCCTTTACAGCCACATACATCAGCCGACCCTCGTGGTGCGTGGCAGCGCCGCAAGGCGGTCGCCGCAGGTGAAAATGAAGTCCAATCCAAGCGGGAAAATTGCGGCGTTGGTCTGGAAGGCTCGGGTTTCGGGCAGGGACAAGGCCGCCTGATCCCTGATCCCCGGCCCTCGCAGGACCGTGCCCTCATTGGCCAACTCGGTACTTTCGACAATCAACGTCGCCGAGCGGTCGGGGTACGCGGCCATGCCAACCGGAAAGTCCGGCAGCGGCAGTTCATCCCACGCGCCCAGCGCAAACATCGCATGTCGGGCATCCGCAAAAGGGGCGCCCGCGTGAAACGTGATCCAGTCGCGCACCTGCGGTGTGTCATGGCTGGTTGCAAGATAAACCGGTGTCTCCGGATCGCAAAGCGTCAGGATCAACACACCGGCGGCAACACTCATCGGTGCCGGAGGGCGCGCGCCGTCTACGCGGGTGATCTGTCCGGGGCGCGCCATTGCCGTCATGACGGCGCGAAATGCGTGGGATGCATCGACAGGGTGATCGGCAAAGCCGCCTTCAAGCTGTTGCGCCTGCATCAGTCTTCCCCCCGCACCATGGTAAAGAAATCAACCTTGGTGGCCGCTGCCTTTGCCGCGCGTTCGGCCTTGCCTGTCGCCATCGCCGCGCGCAGGGGGGTCAAAAGACCCGCTTCGACCGTGGCGGCCTGTTCGGTCTGCATCAGCGCATCGACCAAGGCCGCGTGCAATGCGTGGTCCTTGCCCCTGCCCTGCACATACCCGTGTCCGATCGTTCCATCGGCCAATTTGACAGAGGCACGTGTGACGGTCATTTCGCCCAGATTGAACGCCGCACCGACAGCCCCCGCGCGGCCCCGCACCATCACACCGCCAATTTCGGGGCTGCGCAAAACCGTATGATCGGGGCTCATCTGCAGTGCCGCCCAATACCGGGCAACCGCTGCTGCGGGGGACCGCGCCAATAGGCTGAGCCAGCCTTGGCGGGGGGCGTTCGGGTCGTGCATCATATTCATCTAGACACCTTTCGCAGTCGCCTATACAACTAGACAAATACTACCCTGCGCCACCGCATCCGCCAACCCCCCGAAGTGTGAAGTTTTGATGACATGACCCGCCGCACACCCATCTGGAAAGCCATCGCCACGTCTTTGCGCAGCGACATTGCCGAAGGCGTGTACCGACAGGGTGACAAACTGCCGACCGAAGCTGTGCTTGCGGCGCGTTTCGGCGTGAACCGCCACACGGTGCGTCAGGCGATGGCGGCTTTGGCCGATGAAGGTGTCGTTCATGCACGCCGCGGCGCCGGTGTTTTCGTGACGATGACGCCCACCGACTATCCCATTGGCCGC
>JBFEQR010000495.1:0-1564 GCA_041549425.1 Yoonia sp.
GCCACGGATCGCATGGACTTCGAGATTTCCGATGAAGGGCGCCGTCTGTTCCAATTCCTGACCACCCGTGGCCGTGAAGGCCGCCGTTTTGCCCAGCGGTTCTGGGAAAAGGAAACCACGCTTGGGCGCAGCCGTGAATTGATGATCATTGCCTGCAAGAAATGGCATGTGGCCAAGCGTTTGGTGGCTGCGATCAACACCTATACGCCGGTTCCGGCGATCGAATATCTGTTCAATGAAGAAGACACGCCCTTGCCCGATCTGGGCGGGGTCGAGAGTTCACTGCAAAAACGTGCCCGCCATCGCCGTGCTATGATGCGCATGTTGTTTGATCACTTTGACAGTAACCGTTTGGTGATTTGTCTGGATACCTCCAGCCTTGATCTTATCGCGGATTTTCACAGTGACCGCGCGACCGTGCGTCTGCTCGAGATCGAATGCAGTTTCGATGATGACTATCTGATCGGTCACGCCAGGCGTGTCGGACTGGCTGGTCAACAAACCAGCGCCGTAACATTTGCCCGCCTTTTGCCGACCATCCGCAGTGACATGATCCACGAGCGTGAAGCCATTCGCGACGCGGATTTCGACAATGCCGCCTGCCTGCGGGAAACCGCAAGCGAGGAAGAAAACACCGCCGCCATTGCACAATTCTTGCGGGTTTCGCCTGAAGTGGCCCGCACGCTTGCCCAAACCCCCCATCTTTTTGCTGATTGAGGACCCACCATGGAATTCAACTACGACGACCAGAACATTTTTGCCAAAATCCTGCGCGGAGAGATCCCGAACAAGACCGTCTATGAAAACGACTATGCCTTGGCCTTCGAGGATATCGCGCCGCAAGCACCCGTGCACGTCCTTGTCATCCCCAAAGGCCCCTACATGAGCCTTGATCACTTTGCCCGTGACGCCTCTGCGCAAGAACAGGCAGGGTTCTTTCAGGCCATTGCAGAGGTCTGCAAGATGTCAGGTCTGGAAGACGGCTTTCGCGGGATTTCCAACACCCGCATCCACGGTGTGCAAGAAGTCCCGCATTATCACATGCATATCCTTGGTGGCCGCCCGCTGGGCCGGATGCTGACCCACTAGCGGCTGGATGTCAGCGATAGGAACACGTCTTCAAGGTGGGCTTCCTGTGTTTTCACGTCCTTGATCGTAATGCCTGCGTCGCGCACCAGAGACAGGATCTGGTCTGCGGGCGTGACCCCGCTTTGGTAGGTGAACGTCAGCGTGCCGTCGGCCTGTTTGTGGCCCGTGATCGTGTCGGGCAGGGCAGGCAAGGCGGCGTCCCTGTCGGGGGTGATCACCAGCGTTTTGCTGTCCAGCCGTCCCAGCAGGTTTTGCGTGCTGTCGCGCACGATCACTTCGCCGTGGTTGATGATGGCGATGTCGTCGCACATTTCCTCGGCCTCTTCGAGGTAATGGGTCGTCAGGATGATCGTCATCCCCTCATCATTCAGTTTGCGTACGTTCTGCCAAAGCATGTTGCGCAGTTCGATATCGACCCCCGCAGTGGGTTCGTCCAGCACAAGGATCTGGGGCGAATGGACCAGCGCCTTGCCCA
>JBFEQR010000496.1:0-1543 GCA_041549425.1 Yoonia sp.
ACCAGATACCAGATGCCGAAAGCGGCGATGAATGCGACGGGGATCAGGATATGCAACCGCCGTTCGCCCAGCAAAAGCGATCCCGCAATAAGGAACCCGACGGTCGAGCCGATAAACCCCAAGGGACGCAAAAGCAGGGCATAGGCCACCATAAGACCCAGCAGGATCGCGGCTTGCCCGATTTTGTAATCTTGCAGGCGGCGGTAGTTGATTTCGCCCGACTTGATGGTGCCATCGCCTTTTTCAAATCCCAGCAGGATCAGTAGGGCGGCGATCATGCCCATGACGGACAGGACTTTGGGGAAGGTCGATGGCCAGATCGGATCACGGCGCATGAATGGCGCCAGCAAATCGTCCATCGCAAAAAATGCGGTATAGGCATAGCCCATGCACATCAGCAAAATGATCAGTGCGATCCAGCGATCTAACGCCATTGTCGTCTCCCCCCGACTGTGGCTTTTTCAGCCAAATAAGACATGTCCGGCAAGCGCGCGGCCTGCCGGACAAAAGGACCCTCTTTTAGAGGAAGCCCAATTCACGCATCAGATCACCGATGACCTGCTCTTGGTTCTCAAGGAAGCTCAGGAAATCGTCGCCATTGTTGTAGATGTTCACCCAACCGTTCTGGGCGCGGACTGTTTCCCACTCGGGCGTGTCATACATCTTGGCAATCGCGTCCTGATATGCGGCCAGTTTGTCTGCAGGCAGACCCGGGGCCGCAAAGAAGCCACGCCAGTTGACGAATTCGGCATCGATGCCTTGTTCGATCATTGTGGGCGCATCTGCATAGCTTGCCACGCGCTCTGGTGCGGTGATGCCGACGATTTTGACCTCGCCCGCGTCAGCCAGTGCGATCGCCTCCGAGAAACCGGTGCTGAGTGCGGCAATCTCGCCCGAAAGCAGGGCTGCCATTGCTTCGCCGCCAGCATCATAGGGGATGTACTTGACGTCGGCAGGGTTTTCACCGGCCGCCTTCATCACGATTGCCGCGACCAAGTGGTCAAGACCACCCGGAACCGAACCGCCGCCAATGGCCGTGCCGCGTGGATCAGCCTGATAAGCGGCCACAAGGTCCGCCATGGAATTCACAGGGCTGTCTTTGCCCACAACAATCGCGGCATAGTCACCGATGGTGCCCGCAACCAGCGTCAGATCGCGGAAGTTTTGCGGGAACACACCTGTCAGCGACCGGATCACGATCGGGGTCGAGTTCACCATCAGCGTGCCGTGCTGGCTGTCTGCGTTTTCGATCAGATAGCCGATGGCCTTGCCGCCGCCGCCGCCCGACATGTTTTCATAGCTGGCCGACCCGACAAGGCCGGATGCTGTCAGCGCCTCGCCTGTGCCACGAGCTGTGCCGTCCCAACCGCCACCGGCACCGCCGGGGATCAGAAAGTGGATGCTGTCTACGACCTGATGGCCGCCCGCGACCGCAGGTGTGCCGAGTGTCAGTGCAGCCGCAGCAGCGGCCATCACGACGCGGCGCGTCATGTTAAACGATTTCATAAGTTTCCTCCCATTTGACAACTGACCGCTTCACGGC
>JBFEQR010000497.1:0-1540 GCA_041549425.1 Yoonia sp.
CGCCTGACGTGTTCAGATCGTTCGCCAACACCCCGATGAATTCCTCATCCGGATGCCAGTCGCCCACAGCCTCGAGCGCCGCGATCAGTTCCGGCCCGAAACCATGCCCGTGCAGGATGCCATACCATTTGCGCAACGTACCTTCGGCCTCGGCGCGGCGGGCTTCGGTCCAGTCCATGGTCTTGCTGTAATGCGTACCCAGCATCACCAGACGGACCACCTCGCCCGGAATATCCTGATCCAGCAGATCACGGATGGTGAAAAAGTTGCCCAGCGATTTGGACATCTTCTTGCCCTCGACCTGCAACATCTCGTTGTGGACCCAGTAGCGGGCAAAATCGCCGTGCGGATGGGCGCAGGCCGATTGCGCGATCTCGTTCTCGTGGTGCGGGAACATAAGGTCATTACCGCCACCGTGGATGTCAAAGCTTTCGCCCAGCAAAGCGTGGCTCATGGCGGAACATTCGATATGCCAGCCCGGACGTCCGTAGCCCCAAGGACTGTCCCATCCGGGGACACCGTCGCCGGACGGTTTCCACAGGACAAAGTCCATCGGGTTGCGTTTATAAGGCGCGACCTCCACCCGCGCGCCTGCGATCATGTCGTCAATCGACCGCCCCGACAGCGCGCCATAGGCGTCATAGCTTTCAACGGCGAACAGCACATGCCCCTCGGCAGGGTAGGCATGCCCCTTTGCAACCAGATCCGCGATCATCGCGATCATCTGGGCGATATAGGCGGTCGCGCGCGGCTCGTGGGTGGGACGCTGCACACCCAGCGCATCCATATCATCGTGATACCACTGGATCGTTTCGGCGGTGATATCACCAATGGCACGCCCGCTTTCGGCGGCGCGTGCGTTGATCTTGTCGTCAACGTCGGTGAAATTGCGCACATAGGTCACCGCATCGGCGCCATAGACCTGCTTGAGCAGCCGGAACAGCACGTCAAACACAACAGACGGGCGCGCATTGCCCAGATGGGCGCGATCATAGACCGTGGGCCCACACAGATAGAGCCGGATATTCTCCGGATCAATCGGCAGGAATTCTTCGCGTTTGCGGGTCTTGGTGTTGGTCAGCCGGATCGTTGTCATAGATGCCTCACGCACGGGTTACGCCGCGGGCTTACCAAGATCAGTTCTGTTATGAAACGACAAAGAGCAACCCGCGACAGATGTCAGCAGATAATAATGCAGCAGATAATGTTGCAGGTCTTGGTCATACGGCAGAAATAGCAGCCGCAACTTCAGACGTCCAGAGTGCATTTGGGGACCGCGCATGTCGGTCCCCTTTCAGGCGCGCCGCACCCACGGCCCGATCAGGAATAGCTGATCACCTCGACCTCGATCCCGTCGGCATCGTGGAAGTAGAACCGCCGCCCGGGTTCATAGTCACCGTGGCTGTGTGGCATGTACCCCAGCGCCTTGACCTTTGCTTCGACCGCGTCGAGATCCGCGACGACGACACCGATGTGGTTCAGCCCGCCCCTAGTCACATAGCTGGCGTCTGCTTCGGGCACGATCTGATCAGCCTGTGCC
>JBFEQR010000498.1:0-1538 GCA_041549425.1 Yoonia sp.
ATGAAGTCCTTGGCGGTCCGATAGCCCGCCTCGCCTGCGACGATCACCTCGTCAATCTCCTTGGAATAGAGATCGCGAATCGAGCGTTTGATCAGGTCGCCCTCTTCGTAGATTTTCGCAGGTGCCGTGGATTTTAGCGTCAATTCGCGGATTTGTTCCCACATACGCTGCAGATATTCGTAATCGCGCTTGATCTCGGCTTTGGTGCGTTGCGAACCGGCGGTGCGGATAATCAGACCGGCACCTTCGGGCACGGTCATGGAATTGGCGATTTCTTTCAGCTTTTTGCGGTCGGCTGCATTGGTGATCTTGCGGCTGATACCGCCACCGCGCGCGGTGTTGGGCATCAGGACGCAATAACGGCCAGCCAGCGACAGATACGTGGTCAGGGCTGCACCCTTGTTGCCACGCTCTTCCTTGACGACCTGAATAAGCAGGATCTGGCGAACCTTGATAACTTCCTGAATCTTGTAGCGCTTGGGGCGCGGTTTGCGCACAGGGCGCACTTCATCTGTGTCGTCCTCTTCGGCGACGCTTTCGATGCTGTCGTCCTTGCTGCGCGGATCGGATTGTGGCGCATCGTCATCATCGTCATCGGACTCATCATTTTCATCCGCTGCAGGCGTATCCACAGGCGTCTCGGCAACCAGCTCCATCGGAGAGCTGCCTTCTTCGCTGTTCTCCAGATCAATTGTTTCCATACCCGCGATGTCGCCGGATGTTTCTTCTTCCGGCGTTTCGACCTCGGCTGTGACGACGGCATCATCGCCTCCGGCCTCGGCGGCCTTTGCACGGCTGCGGCGACGGCGCTTTGGTTTCGGCTTTTCGTCTTTTTCAGCCTCGGCCTCGGCTTCGGCTTTCATCGCTTCAGCATAGGCCTTTTCTTCGGCGATCAGCGCTTCGCGGTCGGCGATAGGGATCTGGTAGTAATCGGGATGAATCTCCGAAAAGGCCAGAAACCCGTGGCGATTGCCGCCATAGTCCACAAACGCGGCCTGTAGCGATGGTTCGACCCGCGTGACCTTTGCAAGGTAGATGTTGCCCGCAAGCTGACGCTTGAACTGGCTTTCAAAATCAAATTCTTCGACTTTGTTCCCGTCGACCACTACAACGCGGGTTTCTTCCGCGTGTGTGGCATCGATTAGCATTTTCTTTGGCATTTTTTCCGTTCGCACATAACCGCGGTTGCGCCCCTGGGGGCGCTGTTGTCCGTGTTACATGTCTGATGTTGGCGTGCGTCGCGCGGGCAGCTTCAGCACCCCTTGGGGTGACTGCGTCGTGCCTCATTTCTTGCGCGCGTTGCATCGCGTTGCTTCTCCGACACCGCCTTGGCGGTGCCCATTCATGGCCCGGTCGGCGGTGTCGCACGATCCAGAGCGTTCTTCTGATCCCGTAAGATCAAATCAGCTGTTTCCAAGACGTTATTCAACACGTTTGCAAAACAGAGAATTCTCCCGGACGGCACTGTGCAACCAAAAGCACAAACGCCCGTGGGTCCTGCATACCTGACAAAACCCCGTTTTGACAATGCCCATTTG